>NZ_CAHJWD020000195.1 GCF_903642095.1 Bathymodiolus brooksi thiotrophic gill symbiont
GCTTGTTTATACATGGAAGATGACGTTTTTTTGTTATATATGAGCAAGAATATGGTATTTGAACCGTTTCTGATAACGATAGAAAACTGATAAAATTGGATATTTCTTTGATATATGTTGTAATTCTATGGCCAAATGGTTGGTTGGTGTGTTAGATGAATGGTGACCATTGATATATTGTAAATATTTTATGAATACAAATTATTTTTAATGTCCATCTTCGTACTTTTATGCGTCGTTTCTTATCGTTATTTTCGTCTCCGAACTGCGTAACGGTGTTGGATTTCCACACAACTGTGACATACAAAAATGTAAGCTAGCCGTTAAAATATTGACAAACATTGATAATGAAGAATGGAGAGAAGAAAATTTTGAGCAGAGTAAGTATTTCTGTTACAGGTGTCATATATTGCGCGTTACATTGGTTTCCGATTTCGTAACGCTATTTTAAGTTGTGTTATCTCCTTTTTGTAACAGTCGCCATAACAACGATTAGCATAAATAAACTCTCGTGAGATGTTTAAATATATTAATCACGGATGTTTACATTTAAGCTTTTCATTTTCTATTTTTTTTATTCAATCATCCACCTGTTCCGTTATGCGTTACATGTCATCCAAAAAGAAACGTTAATTTAAAGATTAAATAAATTAGTATGATTTACAATTTCCGCCCAATTGAACTTCCGGTCACAAGTGAACCACGTGTAATGGAAGTGTGATTTTCGGAACATTTATACAATTTTTGTATGATAATATTATAACTCTGATACAGTGCTTGTGGTATCCTGTCGCGTTAAAAAATAAAAAAAAATATGCTACTTTAATATTTAAAATGGTATATACATGCATTAAATAACCAAGAAAAAACCAAATGGTCTTGGATGGTGCCGTTTCATACATTTTTATCGCGACAGGAAACCAAATGTTTATTACCATAACTTGTAATAAGCATTTGGTTTCCTGTCACGATAAAAATGTTTAAAAAGATGGGTAAATATTTTCCCTTTATATCACTTGTTTCTTTTGTACAGTATTGATATAATCATATTCCACGTGTGAAATATTTAAGTTTTAGTATTTAACCATTTGGATACCAAAAGAAACCAAAAGTTCAAATACCATATTCTTGCTCATATACATGTAGATCTCCCAGGTCTTAAGACTTTTCTTTCATTTTCTGAAACTGACACTGAAAAAT
>NZ_CAHJWD020000196.1:0-5000 GCF_903642095.1 Bathymodiolus brooksi thiotrophic gill symbiont
TTTTAAACTCTGTCCTAACAAGGCTAAGGCTGGGTTTAAAAAAAATACCAAGTTGGTGAAAAGTGGATTTTTGATGATTATTCATATTTATTCAAAATAAGGAAAGTGATTGGATTTACACTAAAAACCATATCATACAGTGCCTATATATTTTTAGGTGCACTGGTAAAAAAACGAATACCAAGCTGGATGCCGTTATTTAATATAAATGGCGTTATTGGATAAATTTATCCATTTAGAGTAATGATAAATTTGAAAAAACACAAATTGGTACCTTACAAGACTGCTGCACAGCAGTAAAAAAACTTTTTTTGACTCTATAGTTATACTCACTATTTTTCAAAAAAAAAGTTTTTTATTTACTACGAAACGATCTATTTTTATACATCTCACAAGTTAAGATTTATTCCTTATGTCAAGTAAATAGACAAAAAAATACCCCAGCATCAAAAGATGTCTGGGGTATTTTTAAATTAAAGCCTAGCAATGTCCTACTCTCACATGGGGAGACCCCACACTACCATCGGCGCTAAGTGGTTTCACTTCTGAGTTCGGTATGGGATCAGGTGGGTCACACTCGCTATTGTCACTAAGCAAACTGGTTGTTTTTTGAGATTTAACAAGACTTAGGGTAATAATCACCTCTAGTCTTAGCTTTAAATCTTACACAAAACAAATTAAAAAGTTTTTATACCTTGATTATTACTAACCAGAAGATATAACAATTAAATACATTTATAAAGTTTGCACACTTACTCAGTGTATTGCATGACACATCAACACAAAAATTACAGATTCACTCAAATAATTTGGGTGTTATATGGTCAAGCCTCACGATCAATTAGTACAGGTTAGCTTCACACATCACTGTGCTTCCACACCCTGCCTATCAACCTCGTAGTCTTCAAGGGATCTTTAGGATAGTTAAACTATCAGGGAGACCTAATCTTGGGAGGGGCTTCCCGCTTAGATGCTTTCAGCGGTTATCCTTTCCACACATAGCTACTCGGCAATGCGACTGGCGTCACAACCGAAACACCAGAGGTGTGTCCATTCCGGTCCTCTCGTACTAAGAACAGCTTCCCTCAAGTCTCCAACGCCCACGGTAGATAGGGACCGAACTGTCTCACGACGTTCTAAACCCAGCTCGCGTACCACTTTAAATGGCGAACAGCCATACCCTTGGGACCTGCTTCAGCCCCAGGATGTGATGAGCCGACATCGAGGTGCCAAACACCGCCGTCGATGTGAACTCTTGGGCGGTATCAGCCTGTTATCCCCGGCGTACCTTTTATCCGTTGAGCGATGGTCCTTCCACTCAGAACCACCGGATCACTAAGACCTAGTTTCCTACCTGCTCGACGTGTCAGTCTCGCAGTCAAGCACCCTTTTACCTTTGCGCTCATTGCACGATGTCCGACCGTGCTGAGGGTACCTTTGCGCTCCTCCGTTACTCTTTGGGAGGAGACCGCCCCAGTCAAACTACCCACCATACATTGTCCCCAATCCGGATAACGGACCTAGGTTAGAACCCCAACCATACCAGGGTGGTATTTCAAGGATGGCTCCACTCGAACTAGCGTCCAAGCTTCAAAGCCTCCCACCTATCCTACACAAGTAGGATCAGAGTTCAATGCAAAGCTGTAGTAAAGGTGCACGGGGTCTTTCCGTCTGGCCGCGGGTATACTGCATCTTAACAGCAATTTCAATTTCACTGAGTCTCGGGTGGAGACAGTGTGGCCCTCGTTACGCCATTCGTGCAGGTCGGAACTTACCCGACAAGGAATTTCGCTACCTTAGGACCGTTATAGTTACGGCCGCCGTTTACTTGGGCTTCGATCAAAAGCTTCGGACGAATCCTAACCTCATCAATTAACCTTCAAGCACCGGGCAGGCGTCACACCCTATACGTCCACTTACGTGTTTGCAGAGTGCTGTGTTTTTAATAAACAGTCGGAGCCACCTGGTATCTTCAACTCTTACCAGCTCATTTAGCAAGTAAAATCACCGGCAAGAGCACACCTTCTCCCGAAGTTACGGTGTCATTTTGCCTAGTTCCTTCACCCGAGTTCTCTCAAGCGCCTTAGAATTCTCATCTCGTCCACCTGTGTCGGTTTGGGGTACGGTTTCATATAACCTGAAGCTTAGAGGATTTTCCTGGAAGCATGGTATCACGCACTTCTCCCAAAAGAGGGATCGTTATCACGCCTTGAAATAGAGAGTTCCGGATTTTCCTAAAACTCATTTCTACACGCTTGAACTTGGACAACCATCGCCAAGCTGCGCTAACCTTCTCCGTCTTCCCATCGCAGTTATATGAAGTACAGGAATATTAACCTGTTTCCCATCGACTACGCATTTCTGCCTCGCCTTAGGGGCCGACTAACCCTACGCCGATTAACGTTGCGTAGGAAACCTTGGACTTCTGGCGAGGGGGTTTTTCACCCCCTTTATCGTTACTCATGTCAGCATTCGCACTTCTGATACCTCCAGCAAACCTCACAGTTCACCTTCAACGGCTTACAGAACGCTCTCCTACCATCGCAATAAATTGCGATCCGTAGCTTCGGTATGTAGTTTTAGCCCCGTTAAATCTTCCGCGCAAACCGACTCGACCAGTGAGCTATTACGCACTCTTTAAAGGAATGGCTGCTTCTAAGCCAACCTCCTGGCTGTCTGGGCCTTTTCACATCGTTTCCCACTTAACTACAATTTTGGGACCTTAGCTGACGGTCTGGGTTGTTTCCCTTTCCACTACGGACGTTAGCACCCGCAGTGTGTCTGCCATGCTCATACTTTCAGGTATTCGGAGTTTGCAATGGTTTACTAAGTCTTGACGACCCGCTAGCCATAACAGTGCTCTACCCCCTGAAGTAATACATGACGCTCTACCTAAATAGATTTCGGAGAGAACCAGCTATCTCCGGGTTTGTTTGGCCTTTCACCCCTATCCACAGCTCATCCCCTCATTTTTCAACATAAGTGGGTTCGGGCCTCCAGTTAGTTTTACCTAACCTTCACCCTGGCCATGGATAGATCACCCGGTTTCGGGTCTACTCCCAGCAACTAAACGCCCATTTAAGACTCGGTTTCCCTACGGCTCCCCTAATGGTTAACCTTGCTACTGAGAAGTAAGTCGCTGACCCATTATACAAAAGGTACGCAGTCACGGAATAAATCCGCTCCTACTGCTTGTATGCATACGATTTCAGGTTCTATTTCACTCCCCTCCCGGGGTTCTTTTCGCCTTTCCCTCACGGTACTTGTTCACTATCGGTCATTAGAGAGTATTTAGCCTTGGAGGGTGGTCCCCCCATATTCAAACAGCGTTTCACGTGCGCCGCCTTACTCGATTTCACATAAATTAAATTTTCCTATACGGGACTATCACCCTGTATCGTTGAACTTTCCAGAACATTCTAGTAATTTAAAATATGCTTAAGGGCTGATCCCCGTTCGCTCGCCGCTACTAAGGGAATCTCGGTTGATTTCTTTTCCTCTAGGTACTTAGATGTTTCAGTTCCCTAGGTTTGCCTCCTTAACCTATGTATTCAGTTAAGGATAATGGTCTGATGACCACTGGGTTTTCCCATTCGGAGATCTCCGGCTAATAATGCTTATTATCAGCTAACCGAAGCTTATCGCAGATTATCACGTCCTTCATCGCCTTCTAATGCCAAGGCATCCGTCGTATGCACTTATTCACTTGACCATATAACCCCAAAGTATCTGTTATAACTTTAACTTTTATCTATTTGTTAGGTTGTTTTTTTGTTCAATTGGTTATTTAGAAAAACTAAATATCTTCAAGAACTCAAAAACTCTTTACAAATAAACAAAATCCAAAGTCTTGTAACTTGGTGTTGTATGATTTCGTATTTCACCTTGAAGTCACAAATTGCGATAAATCACAATCGGTGAATTCTTTTTTTATTTCATTGGCGGTTTTTATACCGCCGATGAGAATCCATATTTTTTGAAATTGTTGTGTCAATGCAATACACCAATGAAAACTGTCATCACAACAGTCTTCGCGTTGTTATATTGTATATTTACAAACTTTACTTCATGTATTAAATTGTTAAAGAGCTCCACACTCGTAAGCGTGGCATAAAAACTTAAATAAAATCACGATATGACTTTATTTAAGTTTTTAAAAAAATGAAAACTTAGTTTTTTTTTGCAAAAGCAAAAACAATGTGGTGGAGCCAGGGAGGATCGAACTCCCGACCTCTTGCGTGCAAGGCAAGCGCTCTCCCAGCTGAGCTATGGCCCCTTGAAAACAGTGCAAATACTGTAATTTTTATTTTTGTAAGGCGAAGACAACAAAGTTTGTTTTAATAAATAACTGAGCTAACAACGCAATCAAAAATGAAAATTTGGTGGGTCTGGGTGGATTTGAACCACCGACCTCACCCTTATCAGGGGTGCGCTCTAACCAACTGAGCTACAGACCCGAATGGTGTTATCTTTCGAGAAAAAATATATTAAAACACTGAGTATGTCCAGGTTAGCAATAAATTATTTAAATATTCTACTTCTTTAAATATTGCAAAAATAAATTTATATCTATATTGCCCTCTCCCTTTGCGATAAACGCATTGAAAATTAAACATATAGAAAAATACCAACCTCAGCTTTTATTCCTAACCTAGGTGTACTTTTTCATTAAATAGAAATCTCTTACAATCAAAAGATAAGATGTTATTTCATTCTTCTTTATTTTTTATCAAACAACTTGTTGTGGACACTCATACTTTTCTTAAGGAGGTGATCCAGCCCCAGCTTCCGCTAGGGCTACCTTGTTACGACTTTACCCCAGTCATGAATCACAAAGTGGTGAGCGCCCAGATAAGCTACCCACTTCTTTTGCAACCCACTCCCATGGTATGACGGGCGGTGTGTACAAGACCCGGGAACGTATTCACCGTAGCGTTCTGATCTACGATTACTAGCGATTCCGACTTCACGGAGTCGAGTTGCAGACTCCGATCCGGACT
>NZ_CAHJWD020000197.1 GCF_903642095.1 Bathymodiolus brooksi thiotrophic gill symbiont
GGAGACCAATAATAACATATAAGGATTAGTATGGAAAAAGTGCTAAATTCAGGAACAAGTCAGTCTTGGTTGGGCAAAATATGTACATGCACATGTACTTTGTAAATGATTCAACTCGATAACTTTTGTAAATTATAGAGCACAAAAATTAAACAAATATTCATTAACAAGAAAATATTTATTGCAAAAACAAAACATTATTAAAAGGTCAGCTACATGTATAATAACAATGTTGTAAAATAACAAAACTATGAACTGGAACATTGAAGAATGGGTAATAAAACACATTCCCCTCATCCTGATTAAGTCTTAAGTTAATGATTGAATGAAAATTATATTGCTTTTAACATCAAAAAGTTAATATTGGGGGACACTATGCAATTTTCTCTATCCTTTAGTTATTGAATTGAGAAGTTAAAAAATCTGACAAAAGTTCCACCCCCCCTCCCAAAAAAACCCCATACATGTAATAAGGTTCAAAACTCCTTTAATTTCAAAATATTTGTCTAAGACTTTCTCAGGTAAATGAACAAAGCCCAAAATATTCAATAATGTTACATGAAAAACAACACTCATATGGGGGACAAAAACATTCTATTCATAGAATTTTTAAACAAGAAACATAAACTATAACATGTGATGTGTAAACTATTTAAGCATGAGCAACAGGAAACACATTTAGATACAAAAAATGAAAAGACCAACACCCTTAGTTGGATTTTTAGAGTGCTACAAAATGTAGTTCATTGAAACAACAGATATGTCGTTCCACTCTGAAACATTATTCTGACTCGACCAGTTTTTGTTCTTACTCCTTAATGCTGCATTCTTACCAATATTATAATCTTTGGTTTGACTAGACAGGGGCTAGAACCCATGGATCTACCACATTCTAGGTGAGCATGCTAACTATTACACAACATTTTTGCGGTCGCATTGAAAAAGGAGTAGTTCTTCAAAACTTTCATTAAGCTAGGGACTTGTGTCCAAGTTAGTTAATGCAGTCAACATGAT
>NZ_CAHJWD020000198.1 GCF_903642095.1 Bathymodiolus brooksi thiotrophic gill symbiont
TTTTTGGTGGTTTCATAATCTACAGTTTTAGCAAGTTTTAGCGTGTTGCCGTCAATAGCAAAGTAAGCCGCAGTGTTGTTTACTAAGGTGTAGGTAAAGGTATCTCCCGCATCAGCATCAATGGTAGAGAGTGTGCCTAAATTGGTGTTAGCGGCGGTGTTTTCAGCAATGTTGAGGTTATTTATGAAGGTGATGTCGGTGGGGGATTCATCGTTAAGGTCGGTCAAAGTAACTACAAATACTTGAGTGGTGTTGTTTTTGCCTGCTTTGCTGGCGGTAATCTCAACTTCATAGGTGTTATCATCAGCTCTGGCTTCAAAGTCTGTGGCTTCAAAAACAAGTGTTGCATCACTAAGGCTGAATTTATCCTTATCTGCACCGCCTGTGATAGCAAAACTTGCGCCGCTTTTATTGGTAGTAAGATTGATCTCTTTTTCGGTATTTTCAGTTGCGATAACTGTGGCTGATGAGGTGATGACAAGCTGGCTTACGCTAAGACTAAAGTCCATAGCAGTAGAAGTATTTACGCCATCAGAAACAGTAATGCTAATGCTGTAACTGGATTTAGTGTCAAGATCAACATCTTGTGCCATTTTTAATTGGTTACCATTGATACTGAAACTGGTCGCATCAGTGCCACTGAGGGTGTAAGTCATGGTCTCGCCTGTGGTATCTATATCGGTGGCTGAGATGGTGGCAACGGTAGTGCCAGTTGTTGCATCATCGGCAATAATTGTGGTGCTAAGTTGGATATTACTAGGGGTAATGTCGTTGATATCGGTGATGGTGATGGTAAAGTGTTTGTCGAATGAATGGTGATTGCTATCGGTTACGGTAATGGTGGTGCTGAGACTGGTGGAAGTTTCATAGTCTAGAGCAGCGTTGAGTTTGAGTTTGTTGTTGTCAAGGGTAAAGGTGGTGTTGCTACTGGTGTAGGTAAAGGTATCGCCCGCATCAGCATCAGTGGCAGAGAGTGTGCCTAGTTCGGTGCCAATGGTGGTGTTTTCAGCAATGGTGTAGTTGCCTGTGAGGTTAATGGCGGTAGGGGTTTCATCGTTGAGATCAGTAAGATTGACGGTAATGATTTGTTCGGCGTTTTTGCCAGTAACAATGCCAGTGCTGGCTTTGACTTTGACGGTGTAGGATTTTGTGTTGCTTTCAAAGTTGGCGGTGGTGCCGTTGAAGGTTAGGGTTTGTCCATCAATACTAAATAAGTTACTGGTGTTTTCAATGATACTAAAAGTGGCTTCGGTATCGTTGGCAACAAGAGTGTGAGTGGTATTGTTCACACCTTCGTTTGCGTCTAGGGTGTTGCTAGAGGTGATGGTAAGGATTGGTTTTACGGTTAAA
>NZ_CAHJWD020000199.1 GCF_903642095.1 Bathymodiolus brooksi thiotrophic gill symbiont
AGTTGCTGTAGCCGTTCAACGTCAGAGCGTGATACATACGGAAAACAGCGGATTTAGTGTAAACATATTTTATTAATCAATACATATGAATATAGTACAACAATTTAAATACAACAATAGTAATGACTATGAATTAATTAAGAGGATCCGAAAACAAGTTATTAAACTTATATAAATCCGTATCCCAAGTTTAATTAAATCTACTTTTAATAATCTCAGAAGTTAGATTACGTTGTAAGGATCAGTGAAATGATAATTGTATTTACACCATAGGGGATGAATTGTGCAGGAAAATGAGAGGGGTTGGTGAATTGTGCAGGAAAATGAAAGGGGTTGGTGAATTGTGAATTACGGGGTAAATCGTTTACTACTTAAAATGAACTTTTGTACTGACAAGAAGATTTCTGTGTTCTGGTTAATTGTTAACTCATTAGATCCTACCAATAGAAGTTCAGTGGACAATGGAATAGGAAGGTTAAGGGCAAATATGTGGCGTTGTCTAGGTATGTTATAGTGAGGACAGTTGAGAAGATAATGAGTAGGAGTCTCTATAGCACCACATGTACAATGCGGTGAATTTACAATATTTTTCCGAAATAGATCGGAATTAAGAGCACTACACCCCATACGTATTCTAGCGTGAAAAATCTGTCCTAAACGGCTACCGACGTAAAAAAATGTGGGTTTATCATGTATAATATTAAGGTTCAGTCGCGATTTGAATACATTAATAGAAGGACAGTTTTTTGTGCTATCCGGAAGAAGATTCCAAGACCGTACTGTCTGAGGTAAAAAGTAATGTGCATATAAAGTGGTTCGAGCTCTGACAGGCGGAATTAACGTTGCATGTCTTGTATTGTGATCGTGAATATTTCGGAGGGTGTTAGGGACAAGACTACTCAAATACCCCGGGGTTAAGCCATTATTCATTTTATAAAAATATGTCAATCTATGTTTTTCCCTTCTGTCTTTCAAATATTCCCACCCGGTTTCTGCATATAACTTTAAAAGGGATACCAGGCGGGTACCCCCGGTAACAACCCTGGCAGCCTCTGCTTGTACGCTTTCTAATTTATTCGTAAGGTAAACAGTTTTACAGTCCCAAACGACATCCCCATATTCTAATAAAGGCCGAATAAATGTCAAATAAATTTTTTCAAGGGTTCTTCGATCTAAAATGAATTTAAATTTTCTCATAATGTTGACTCTGGTAAAGGCTTTCTTGGTAATCAGGTCTACGTGCTTACCCCAATTTCCATCATTAGATATGGTAAGGCCTAAATGTTTATGTTCAGATACCATGTTAATGATCTTATTATCCATCATGAGTGGTGGATGAAGTGGGCGGTTAGATTTCCTAGATACGATCATACTTTCTGTTTTATCAGGGTTAAATTTAACCAGCCACTTCATAGACCAGTCATGAATTTTCGACAAGTCCGTATTCAAAGTCTCAGCAGCATCAACAGGATCGTCAACAATTATATAAAGACTAGTATCATCTGCAAATAACTTTTTTGGCC
>NZ_CAHJWD020000200.1 GCF_903642095.1 Bathymodiolus brooksi thiotrophic gill symbiont
AGTATCTACAGCGTCAAACACCTTATTCGCCTGCCAACCTGAAGTAACCATATTGGTCGCCTGCTCTGTCGTTGGTAACACGACCGCTTCAGTCGTGCCTAAAACATCTTGAACCATAACGCTAAGATCATTCGCATCCAAAGACTGATTTGCCGTATTACCTTTCTGCACTTCCGTAAGTTTAACAGTGATAAACTTTAAAGCCTCATCCGCTTGAGCAAACGCAGTTTTAATATTGTCATTAAACAAACCAAAAAGCACTTTAGTGATGATCACCTGCTTGCCTTCCTCATCCTGCCAATCTTTAAAACCATCACCCGTGCTGGCAACATTTAGAGAAACGCTCTTAGTCGTCTTAGTCTCTAAAATTGCCACACAAGTTGTGGTAGTCAAAGCCAAACTTTCAATAGAAAAAGTAACCAACTCATCCGGCTGACACTTAAACGCTCCAGTCTCGTCAGTAACCCCAGCTGGATGTGTAGGTGTCTGATAGTTCAACCCCTTAATCACTGGTAATTTCCAATACCCAGTCAAAGTCGCCTCATCAAACACGCTCTTTTCTGGACTCGCTTCAAGCGTTGCTTCTAACGCATTATTCTGCTCTAGCAATGTTTGATGCTGAGTAGTAAACTCGCTAATTGCCACATCATGTTGCTGCGTTTGCCAAAAGCCTTCAAGGCTTCTTATTGCCTCTTTAAACTCCTTGTTAGCCTTCCTAGAGGCTCCCAATGCGATAGATTTAACAGAAAAACCCCCTTGCTGACCAAAAACCGTCTCTGCATCTATTCGCGCATTAGTCGCTGCTTGCAAAGCAGAATTAGTTACGATCAACTGTGCTTGCCATAACGCTTCAAGGTCTGCCACTCGCTTCGCTTCAATAGCCATTGCAAGCGTTGCCTCTAATGCAGTAGTCTGCGTGAGCAATGTTTGATATTGATCATTAAATGCAGTTGTTACAGCCACATCAGTCGCATCCCGCTCAACCAATTTAAGTGCTTGTATTGCTGATATAAACGCCGCATTAGCCTGCTTTGA
>NZ_CAHJWD020000201.1 GCF_903642095.1 Bathymodiolus brooksi thiotrophic gill symbiont
ATTTTTTTAAAAAATGGTATTAAATTATTGCAAAGAGCCAATAAAATGTTGACTGGTTAATTGCTCACCAATGACCAATGCGATACTTTTAGCACTGGTTTCGGTTAATTGTTCCAATAAAGTTTTTTCTGCTTCAAACAAAATTCTTGAATCTATGCCAACAATATTTTTGGCAATATGATTTGCATCTGCAATACCCTCTATCAGCCCCAATTTTTTGGCATCTTCTCCAAGCCAAATTAGCCCCGTGAACAAATCTTTATGATCTGAAAGTCTATTACCCCGACCCGCTTTAACTGCATTAATAAAATTTTGATGTGATTTATCTAAAATATTATCTTGGATGTGTGCTATCGTTTTTTCATTTTCTGGAGAGAAAGGATCTAGCAAGCCTTTGTATTTTCCTGCTGTGTAAAGTCGCCTTTGAATACCTAATTTTTCAATCGCATCAACAGCACCAAAACCAGACATAACCACGCCAATACTGCCCACAATTGAAGACTCGTCAGCATATATTTCATCAGCAGCTGAGGCGATATAATAACAACCTGAGGCACAAACATCTTCAACGACAACATAGATTTTTTTATCAAACTGCTTTTTAAAACGCACAATGGCTTTGTAAATTCTACTGGATTGCACGGGTGAGCCACCCGGTGAATTCATTCTTAAAATAACGGCTTTGGCGTTTTCCGATTCAAAAGCACGGCGTAATAATTTAATCGTCTCATCAGCATCAATTGAACCTGCACTTTGAATAACACCACTCAACACTACTTCTGCCACAAAAGGCGTTTCCTTTTTAAGCATTCCATCAAGCGCCCCATTTTTATTGGCACCAATATAAAAAACAGAGATTAAATAACCAAAAAACAGCAAACCAAAGACAATGCGCCAACGGCGTTTAGACTTATTTTGGCGGACAAATTCTTGGGCAATATCAGCTAATTGTTCATCAGAGGTGCGTTTCATATATAATCTTCGGTTATGTTAAAAATAAATAATCTCAGTTGTCAAAAAGGCTACAATCTTTTGTTTAGCCAACTTTCTTTTACAGTCGATTTAGGGGGTATTTTACGCATTACTGGCACTAATGGTTGTGGTAAAACTTCACTTTTGAAAATTATTGCTGGATTGAATATACAAGAACAAGGCACGATTTTCTTAGACAATGATGCCGTTAAGTCAGAAGATTACCAACGCGCAATCTTTTATTTAGGGCATTTATCCGCTTTGAGTGCGGAACTTACTTGCCTTGAAAACCTTAAATTTTTAACAGCGCTTAATCAATCAGTTGCACAACCATTATTACTTGATGCACTCAAACAGGTGGGATTAGAAGGCTATGAAAACGAATATTGTGCCAAACTCTCAGCAGGACAAAAACGCCGTGTGGCTTTGGCAAGTTTAATACGCTCCAAGTCAAAAGTTTGGCTATTAGACGAGCCTTTTACTGCACTTGACCCACAAGGGGTAAAAATGGTTGAACAACACATTGAACAACATTGCAAACAAGGTGGTATGTGTTTATTTACCACCCACCAAGACTCTACTTTGAAAAACCAACAGGTGCTAGCATTATGAATATTTACCTGCAAACGCTAATGCGTGATTTAAACTCTGCCATTCGCAATCTGTCCAGCATACTTAACCCCCTGTTGTTTTTTATCATCTCTATATCACTGTTTCCCCTCGCCATCAGTCCAGAAGCATCAACCCTATCACAAATCGCTGCAGGCATTATCTGGGTTGCAAGTATGCTGGCTGTTTTGCTGTCCTTAAATTCATTATTTCATCATGATTTTGACAATGGCATTCTGGAGCAAATGCTCATCTCTCATCACTCATTACCCTTGTTGATTTTGTCTAAAATTGTGGCACATTGGCTACTAACAGGCGTGCCAATTATCTTGCTTTCGCCATTGCTCGGTGTGTTTTTATTCCTAGATGATGAAAGCATCAAAGTGCTAATGCTAACCCTGCTACTTGCCACACCAAGTTTAAGCCTCATTGGTGCAATTGGTGCATCGCTAATCGTCAGTATTAAAAACTCAGGTATGTTGTTATCATTGCTGATATTACCTCTTTATATCCCCATTCTAATTTTTGCTTCTTCTGCCGTTTCTCAAGCACAGGCTGGGTTAGAAATTGACGCTCAACTGTATTTCTTAGCCACAATTTTGATAGTAAGTTTAATGCTTGCACCCTTTATTAGCGCATTGTCTTTAAAAATAAGTTTAGAATAAGTAAAGCCTGCCTCAGATAATAATATTATTTATAACTAGATTACTCGCCAGAAAGTGTAAGGTTTTTCTTTATAGTTACTGATACTTGTCTAACGCCTAAATAAAGGTGGGTTACAAATCCCCTACCCGTTAATGTAAAAATGAAAAGTTATTTTTTTACCAACAAAACCACTGCTCATCTAACCCCTTGTTTAATGTGATTATTTGTTAAGAATGGCAACAGTTGAATTATGCAAAAGTTTCTCATTAAAACCTCTGTATAATTTACTAATAATTTTATTTATACGCTGATTTGTCCCGATTGCTAGCGTTGTTACTACGGTAACTAAAACAAGCTAAAGTAGGTTTTCTTCTGAAAATCCACTTTGTGGGTTTTTTGTATTTTTAGGAGAATAAAAAATGATTTTCACTTCTGAGTCCGTTTCTGCCGGACATCCCGATAAAGTTTGCGACCAAATATCTGATGCCATATTAGATGCAATTTTGACGCAAGATAAAAATGCCCGTGTGGCTTGTGAAACTTTGGTTAAAGACAACGATGTAGTGTTAGCAGGCGAGATTACCACTACCGCTTCTGTTGATTACGACAAAATTGTGCGTAACACCATCAACGGCATTGGTTACACCAAAGAAGAATATGGTTTTACGGGTGATACTTGTAAAATTACCAATTTACTTGGTGAACAATCGCCAGAAATTGCCATGGGAGTTGATGAATTTGACGACCATGAGCAAGGTGCAGGCGACCAAGGTTTGATGTTTGGGTATGCTTGTAATGAAACTGAAATTTTGATGCCAGCACCGATTACTTACGCACATCATTTGGTTAAAAAACAAGCAGATTTAATGCTGAGTGGCAAATTAGCATGGTTGCGCCCTGATGCAAAAGCACAAGTTTCTTGTATTTATAAAGAAGGAAAAGTAGTTGGCATTGATACAGTGGTTTTGTCCACTCAGCACGATGGCAATATTACACAAACAGACCTTAAAGAAGCCATTATGGAAGAAATTATTAAAGACATTCTGCCTGCCAAGTGGTTAAACGAGAAAACCCAATACCACATCAACCCAACGGGTGCTTTCGTTATCGGTGGCCCTGTGGGAGATGCGGGTTTAACGGGGCGTAAAATTATTGTTGATACTTATGGTGGTATGGCACGACATGGAGGCGGTGCTTTTTCGGGCAAAGACCCTTCAAAAGTGGACAGAAGTGCGGCGTATGCTACACGCTATGTAGCAAAAAATATCGTGGCTGCTGGTATGGCGGATAAATGTGAAATTCAAGTATCTTATGCAATTGGCGTGGCAAAGCCGACTTCGATTAGTATTGAAACCTTTGGCACGGAAAAAGTATCTGTGGCAGAGATTGAGGAATATATTGATGCAAACTTTGATTTGCGTCCCAAGGGTTTAATTGCTATGCTGGATTTAAAACGCCCTATTTATCAACAAACTGCCGCTTACGGGCATTTTGGTCGCACAGAAAACAACATTAGTTGGGAAAAAATTAAGTAAAATATTCGACAATATGCCAAGGGGCGTTGCATTGAAAAAACCCTTTTCAATCAGGCTTGGCAAATCAAAACGGCGCTCATTTTTTTTAAATTCGTAAGTTTTTTTGCGTGACTATTACGATTGAAGAGAATGCAAAGAATGGTGCTTTTTTTTGATTTACAAAAGATACCATTTTTTAACACCTCCTAAATCGTCACAGACCTGCAAAATGCTTACCCATTAGGAGTATAAAATGAGTAACAACACACTAAACAAGGGCGATTACAAAGTCGCCGATATGACACTGGCTGATTACGGTCGCAAAGAAATAGAACTTGCAGAAGCAGAAATGCCAGCGTTAATGACGCTACGAGCAAAATATCAAAGCACACAACCTTTAAAAGATGCCAAAATTCTTGGCTGCATTCATATGACCATTCAAACCGCTGTTTTAATGGAAACATTGGTTGATTTAGGTGCACAAGTCCGCTGGTCAAGTTGCAATATTTTTTCAACCCAAGACCATGCGGCAGCGGCAATGGTGGTGGCGGATATTCCGACTTTTGCCTGGAAAGGAGAAACTGAAGAAGAATTTTTATGGTGTATTGAGCAAACCATTTTGGATAATGATAAGCCTTGGGCAGCCAATATGGTGCTTGATGATGGTGGTGATTTAACACAAATGTTGCATGAAAAATACCCAGAAATGTTAAAAAACATTCACGGCATTAGTGAGGAGACCACAACAGGTGTTCATCGTTTATTAGAAATGATGCAAGAAGGCTCACTTAAAGTGCCTGCCATTAATGTTAACGACTCCGTTACCAAGTCAAAAAATGACAACAAATATGGCTGTCGTCACTCATTAAATGATGCCATAAAACGAGGCACCGATATGCTGATGTCAGGCAAAAAAGCACTGGTTATTGGCTATGGCGATGTCGGCAAAGGCTCTGCACAATCACTACGACAAGAAGGTATGATTGTTAAAATCAGCGAAATTGACCCAATTTGTGCCATGCAAGCCTGCATGGATGGCTTTGAAATTGTATCCCCTTATATTAACGGCATCAATACGGGTTCAATTGACGGCATCAATACAGATTTACTGAGCACCACCGATTTAATCGTTACCACCACAGGCAATATTAATGTGTGTGATAATGCTATGTTGCAAACCCTTAAAGCGGGTGCGGTGGTTTGTAATATTGGACATTTTGACAATGAAATTGATACGCAATATATGCGTGATAATTGGCGTTGGGACGAAGTTAAACCTCAAGTTCATCGTATCTTTAGAACCGACAATAAAAACGACTATTTGATTTTATTATCTGAAGGTCGCTTGGTTAATTTGGGCAATGCCACAGGGCACCCAAGTCGTATTATGGATGGCTCATTTGCCAATCAAGTTTTGGCACAAATGCATTTGTTTGATGCAAAATTTGCCGACAAAGGTGGTGATATTTATGTTGAAGTGTTGCCTAAAAAACTAGATGAAGAAGTGGCACTAGGGATGGTTGGTGGCTTTGGTGGTGTGCTTACGACCATGACAAGTGTTCAAGCCGATTATATCAATGTCCCTAAAAATGGCCCATTCAAACCTGAAAGTTATAAATATTAGAGGTTTTTATCTTGCATTTCCAAATGAAATTTGGAAGGCATAAAGTGAGACCTTTGTATAAATATCAAGAATCCATATTTATGCAAAGATCTCAAGGTAAAATTTGCTTTATTTTTATTGATTTAGTATGTCATTACAAGATTTAGACGCAACAATCTCATTCCAGAACTTAATTCTAAAATTACAATCATTTTGGGCATCAAAAGGTTGCACTTTGTTGCAACCTTTTGATATGGAAATGGGAGCAGGGACTTTTCACCCTGCCACTTTTTTAAGAGCAATTGGACCTGAGCCTTGGAAAGCAGCTTATGTGCAACCATCTCGTCGCCCGACTGATGGGCGTTACGGAGAAAATCCGAACCGCTTACAGCATTATTATCAATTTCAAGTATTACTCAAGCCATCGCCTAAAGATATTCAGGATTTGTATTTGGAATCTTTGACGGAAATTGGCATTGACTTAACTAAACACGATGTGCGTTTTGTTGAAGATAATTGGGAGTCACCCACGCTCGGTGCTTGGGGGTTAGGTTGGGAGATTTGGCTAAATGGTATGGAAGTTTCTCAATTTACTTATTTCCAACAAGTTGGTGGGTTATCGTGTAAACCTGTTTCGGGTGAATTGACTTACGGGCTTGAGCGTTTGGCGATGTATTTGCAGGGCGTGGATAGCGTGTATGACTTGGTGTGGGTTGATGGCGTAAGTTATGGCGATGTATTTCATCAAAATGAAGTGGAGCAATCTAAATATAATTTTGAAATTGCCGATACTGAAGTTTTGTTTAAACAATTTGATGAAGCTGAGGCGATGAATGAAAGGTTAATTGATGAAGCACTACCCTACCCTGCTTACGAACAAGTAATGAAGGCTTCACACTTATTTAACTTACTTGATGCACGGCATGCAATCAGTGTTACCGATAGAGCGCGTTTTATTCGTCGAGTGCGTTCAATGAGTCAAAAAGTGGCTAAGGCATATTATGATTCTCGACAAGCGTTGGGCTTTCCAATGGTCAAGAAAAACTAATGCAAATTTTCTCTAAGTTTTACCAAAAAACATTAGATTGGGCACAAAGCAAGTATGCAATTTACTGGCTTGCACTAGTAAGCTTTGTAGAATCTTTCATTTTGCCTTATCCACCGCCTGATGTTCTACTTGCACCTATGGCATTGAAAAATCCCAATAGGGCTTATCGTTTTGCCTTGATTTGCACAGTTTTATCAGTATTGGGTGGTATAGTTGGTTATTTTTTAGGTGCATTATTGATGGACACTCTCCAGCCACTATTAGTGAAACTGCATTATGCAGACAAACTTGATGTTATTAAACAATGGTTTGAAGAATACGGTATTTGGATTATTGCCATTGCAGGCTTTTCTCCTATGCCCTACAAAATATTTACTATTGGTGCAGGTATTGCCAATATGGCGTTGTTACCGTTTATACTAATGTCATTTTTAGCACGAAGTGCACGGTTTTTCTTGGTGGCATTTCTTATTAAAAAATTCGGTAATATTTGTGATGTTTGGCTAAAAAAATACATTGACCGCTTAGGTTACTTTTTGATTATTATTATTGCATTAGGAGTTTGGTATGTTAAATAAATTAATTATTGTTGCTGTTTCTATGGCATTGGTCGGTTGTTTTGCCAACAAACCAGTGCTGGTTGTTGATAGGTCAACTGCACAAGAAGGTGTTAATTCTATTGTGCATTCTTCCAACAAGAAAGCAAAAAAAACCGTGGTAAATAGCAGTAAATCCATTCCTGTTACTGGCAAAATTATTAAATTTTTTTCCAAGAAACATCAAGGTTTAACTTTTAACACCTATTTTAATCAACCAGTGCGTGCCATTCGTGATGGTGTTGTAACATACAGCGATGACAAGAAAGATCAAAGAAAAATGATTACCATTAAACATCCGTTAGGTTTTTATAGTTCCTATGTTTACAATCAAACGCCAAAAGTAGCAAACGGCGACAAAGTAAAAAAAGGACAAATTATTGCATTAACTGGAAAAGATTATTTTTATCTTGAAATGAAAAAATTTGGAACACTTATTAACCCACTTAATTACTTAAAATAACATGGAATTCCTACAAAACTTAAACCTTTATCAAACTGCTGGTATTTTATTCGCTATAGCTTTAGTCACACACATTGCTTTAAAGTTGCTACTAAGAAAATTAGTCCTACATGCCAGTAAAACCAAAAACCAATTGGATGATTATTTAATTAAATCTATTTCTGCACCGCTCAAAGTTCTGGTCTGGTTTGTTTGGATTTATTTTTCCATTAACTTATTTAAAAAAGAATTTTCATCACTAGAACAAGTGATTGGCTATATTGATATTGCACCAATTTTTATCTTTACTTGGGGAATATTGCGGGCAATATCCAATACTGAGGCGTATCTACTTTCACGCAATGCTAACATCAATAAAGACTCAATAAGAATGGTTACCCGCTTAGTTAAAATACTAATTATTGTTTCCATTGCACTTGGCATTGCACAACACTTTGGTTTTTCAATTTCCAGTTTGCTAACTTTTGGTGGCGTGGGTGGCGTTGTAATGGGTTTTGCTGCTAAAGATATGTTATCGAATATTTTTGGTGGGCTGTTGTTGCAAATGGACAGGCCTTTTTCAGTTGGAGATTGGATTCGTTCTGACAAATTCGAAGGTATTGTTGAAAAAATCGGCTGGCGAATGACGCGTATTCGCACTTTTAGCAAAAACCCCGTTTATATCCCTAACTCAATTTTCGCATCAATCCCGATTGAAACGCCATCGCGTATGACCAATCGCCGTATTAATGAAATCATTGGTATTCGTTATGATGATATTGCACAAATGCCTATCATTGTCGAAGAAGTAGAGATGATGCTAAAGACCCACAAAGAAATTGACCAGTCTGAGCCATTGCGTGTGTTCTTCAATTATTTTAACGCTTCATCGCTGGATTTTAATATTTACGCCTTTACCGAAACCGTCAATAAAAATGAATACCAACAGGTTAAGCAAAGAATATTACTCAGCATTGCAGATATTATTACTAAGCATGGGGCGGAAATCGCTTACCCCACGCAAACGCTACATATTCAAAAATAATGCCCTTGTCTAAATTATATATTCGCACTTTTGGCTGTCAAATGAATGAATATGACAGTCAAAAAATGATTGATGTATTAAAACACTCGCATGGTTTAATATTAACCGATGATGCACTTGAAGCCGATGTGTTGCTACTTAACACCTGTTCTATTCGGGAAAAAGCACAAGAAAAGCTGTTTCACCAACTTGGTCGCTGGCGAAAACTTAAAGAAAAAAATCCTAATTTAATTATTGGTGTCGGGGGTTGTGTCGCCTCACAAGAAGGGGAACTTATTCTTAAGCGAGCGTCTTTTGTTGATATTATTTTTGGCCCGCAAACCTTGCACAGATTACCCAATATGTTAAGTGATGCACTTAACAACAAGCAAACCAGTATTGATATTTCCTTTCCAGAAATTGAAAAGTTTGACCATTTACCTGAACCAAAAACCAACGGCGTAACTGCCTTTGTTTCTATTATGGAAGGATGTTCTAAATACTGCACCTTTTGCGTCGTGCCTTACACTCGAGGTGAAGAGGTGTCTCGCCCTTTTAACGATGTCATTAATGAGGTGCAAATATTAGCCAATCAAGGCGTTAGAGAGGTGAATTTATTGGGGCAAAATGTCAATGCTTATCAAGGCAAGATGGATGAAGAAACGGCTGATTTGGCATTGTTAATTAACATTGTGGCTCAAATTGACGGCATTGATAGAATTCGCTACACCACTTCACATCCCGTTGAATTCAGTGATAGTCTTATCCAAGCTTATGCCGAAGTGCCTGAGTTGGTTTCACATTTGCATTTACCCATTCAAAGTGGTTCCGATAAAATTTTAACTTTAATGAAACGCGGGCATACGGCACTTGAATACAAATCAAAGATTAGAAAATTACGCAAAATTCGCCCTAATATTTCCATTTCCTCAGACTTTATTATTGGTTTTCCTGGGGAAACTGACGAAGATTTTAACCATACGATGGCATTGATTAACGACATTGTATTTGATAAATCATTCAGTTTTATTTACTCTGCTCGCCCTGGAACGCCTGCAGCTAGTTATCCCGATGATGTTGATATGATAGTTAAAAAAGAGCGTCTTGCACTGGTGCAAAAGACCATTGACAAATCCACAGAAACTATTTCTAAGGCAATGATTGGTAGTGTGCAAAAAATTCTAGTGGAAAATAAAGCAAAAAAAGACAACAACTTATTCGGACGCACCGAAAATATGCGTAATATGCACTTTAAAGGTGATGCGTCTTTAATCGGTCAAATTGTTGATGTCAAAATTACCGATGCACGAGGCAATTCACTTATTGGAGAATTGCTTCGTTAAGTGTTTTTTCAAATGGAAAAGAAACCCGCCAAACCTCGCCACCTTTCACAATAATAATATGTGCAATCCAATGCATTTTGGAAAGCGAGCATATTACCAAAAATCCTTTGCCTGAAAAACTGGTGCTATCGCTTTGATAAAGCGGATATTCTGGCGTTAATGTATCGATTTCCACCCCCTCAAAAATAACAGATGCCTCATCAATCGGCAATCCCTCAGTATTAACAGAAATACTTAATGTGCTGGATTCTGGAATCCCTCTGGGCAGTATGTTAACCTGAATGCTGGTTTTTTTATCCAATTCAACCGTGCAACTTGTCATCGCTATTTGACACTCGGTAACCTGAATATACTGGGTAATGTGGCGATTATTCCAATTAAACGCCAAATAACCTAACAAAATAATGAATGTAAATAAAACAATGGCAATAATAATAACGGGTTTATGTTTCAAAAGGAATCCATCATAAGTTTAATATCCTGCATCATCTCACTCGTTTTGTGCGGTGATGGAAAGCCAGCAAAAATCTCGCCCTTGGGATTAATCAAATAAATCCAAGCAGTATGGTTAATAACATATCCCTTCTCAAGCGAACCTTTAGGCAATTTTTCACCCGCTTTTAAAGTAACTGGCTTGCCTTTTTTATCGTATATAACCCGCTCATAATAGGCACCAAAAGGTTTGATAAGTTGGTCAATTTGCGCTTGCTCACCAGACACGCCAATAAAATCTTTATCAAAATGGGTAATGTATTCTTTCAAAACCTCAGGTGTATCTCTAAGTGGGTCAAAAGTGATTGCCACGACAGTTGGCATATGTGCTGTTTTGTCTTTTGCCATCAAGTTTTTTAACTGCGACATATCGAGCAATTCAGTTGGGCAAACATCAGGACAATGTGTATAAATAAACAACAACAATGACCAGCCTTTTTTTAAACGCTCATTATCAAACAATTGGCGGTTGTGATCAAGTAAAGAAAATTTAGGTAATGGTTTATCTGGGTTATGCAAAATGTAGGAAGCCTTAAGTTGCTTCCCTAATAAATTACGATAATTTTTATCAAAATTATAAAAATAAAGTGCAGTGGCAACCAATACAATAACAACGGCAATTAATACTTTTTTCAATGTTTAACACCGTAATCTTTCATCATGCCAGCTTTTCTTACCATTGCATTCACAGTTTTTGACAAACCATTATCAAATACCAATGTAATTGCAACAGAACTGCCCTCTTTTGGCACTTTCTCAGGTTTAATCATCATAATATGCCAACTGCCCGGCTTGAAAACCAATTTTTCATGAGCAGGAATTAGCACAAAATCTTGCCTAACCATTGTCATCATACCATTCTTGCGTCCAGAGCGATGTAACTCAAGTCGCTTATATCCGCTGGCACTAGCAGATAATAATTTAACGCCCTTATCAGAATTATTATAAATTTCCATAAATGCACCCAATGCTGGTGCATTTGGTGGTGCCGAACGCACCCATGGATTTTGAATGCCAACAGCCTCCATATTTTGCTGTTCTCCATGATTATGAGTTGTGGCATTTATTTGAGTGGCAAACAATGAGAATAATAAAGTCAGCGTTAAATTTAATGTTATTTTTTTCATTTTTCTTCCGTTAATATTAGTAAAATTCTGGTGCATTATAGTTAATAAATATTATTTTGTAAACAACTTATGTTGCACATTCGGAGTTAATAATAGCGGACATTTTTACCCTAAGTTTTCTAATTATGACGCTCTATTTATTTATTACCCCCTTAAAACAAAATCCACATTATTTTTATCCATTCTTAATGCTATAAATAGCAGTGGTAGATGATAAAATAATATTTATGAATATAACACTTGAAATAGACAGTAGCGAACAACTCTCTAATATTTGCGGTTCGTTTGACAGGCATTTAGAGGCAATTGCCAAAAGCCTAAATGTTGAAATGAACAACAAAGGTGAGGCGTTTATTATTAAAGGCGATAACGAGCATATTGCCGTTCGAGTATTGCAAGATTTAACAACATTAAGCAAAACTCAAAGCATTCAAATTCATGATGTGGAAATGGCAATCAAAGCTTACTCACATGAAAATTCACCAAAGCAAACGATTAACATTAAAACCAAACGCAAATTCATCCACATAAGAAATTTCAATCAGCAAAAATATGCCCTAAACATTCAAGACCAAGATTGCACCTTTGGCATTGGTCCTGCTGGCACAGGAAAAACTTATCTTGCAGTAGCGCGTGCAGTTGAAGCATTAGAGCGTTCCGCTGTGCGTCGTATTGTTTTAGTTCGTCCTGCGGTGGAAGCAGGTGAAAAATTGGGTTTTTTACCTGGCGATATAAATGAAAAAGTTGATCCTTACTTACGCCCTATTTACGATGCTTTGTATGAAATGCTAGGCTTCGATAAAGTAGAAAAATTACTCAATAAAAACATCATCGAAGTCGCCCCACTTGCCTTTATGCGTGGTCGCACTTTAAATGAATCGTTTATTATTTTAGATGAAGCACAAAATACTACCATCCCCCAAATGAAAATGTTTTTAACCCGCTTAGGCTTTGGCTCAAAGATGGTCATCACAGGCGATGTAACGCAAATCGACTTAGCCAATCCAAAGCAATCTGGACTCATTCACGCCGCAAAAGTATTGGCACACGAAGATAAAATTTCTTTTTGCTATTTCGAAACCAAAGATGTGGTACGCCACAATCTCGTGCAACGCATCGTTTCTGCCTACGAAAAATTTAAATGAAAATAATTATCGGACTATCGGGTGGAGTGGATTCTTCTGTGGCGGCTCATAATCTTCTTGAGCAAGGTTTTGAGGTTGAGGCTTTGTTTATGAAAAACTGGGAAGAGGATGATAAGGATGGACATTGCACGGCAGAGCAGGATTTATCTGATGCGAAAAAGGTGGCTGATAAGTTGGGGATAAAATTACATACGGTTAATTTTTCGGCGGATTATTGGGAAGATGTATTTGCGCATTTTTTGCAAGAACATAAACAAGGTCGCACGCCTAATCCTGATGTATTGTGTAATCAAAAAATCAAATTTAAGGCATTTTTGGACTACGCTTTATCACTGGGTGCAGACAAAATTGCTACGGGGCATTATGCTAGAATTAAAGAAATAAAGGGGGTGTTTCAACTTAAAACTGGGTTGGATAACGGTAAGGATCAAAGTTATTTTTTGCATCTTCTAAATCAGTATCAACTCTCAAAAAGCCTTTTTCCTTTAGGTGAAATCAATAAAACTGAGGTGCGTAATATTGCCACAAAAAATGGCTTTATCACTGCCGATAAAAAAGACTCCACGGGTATTTGTTTTATTGGTGAACGCAATTTTTCTGAGTTTTTGCAAACTTATTTACCCAAACAACAAGGGGATATTGTTGATGAAAATGGACAATTTATCAAACACCATCAAGGTTTGGCTTTTTATACCATTGGTCAACGCAAAGGTTTGGAAATTGGTGGTGGTTTTGGTGCATCGGGCGAGCCTTGGTTTGTGGCTGATAAGCGACTGAATAGCAATGAATTGGTCGTTGTGCAAGGCGATAATCCATTGCTATATCATCAATCTCTAAGTGCTTCAAATCCACATTGGATAACAACAGCACCAATATTTCCATTAAAATGTAGCGCTAAAATACGCTACCGTCAAGCATCACAAGATTGCACGATTAGCGAGCAAAATGGAGAAATTAAAGTGATATTCAAGCAGTTACAACGCGCCATTACCCCTGGGCAATCTGTTGTTTTTTACAATGAAGATGTTTGCTTAGGTGGTGCTATTATTGAACATAGAAATTAAACCTTAATACAATTATGAATAAATTACACAAGCAAACATTGGCATTAGCCTCCTTATTACAAAGTGCAACCTTAGTTGATCAATTGGCACGAACAGGGGTTTGTGATAGCAAAAGTGATAAGGCAAGTTTGCGGAGTCTTATTACTAATAGCACAAATGTTGAAGAGGTTTTTAACTCACCAAAAGACTTGTCTGTTGGACTTAATTCACTCAAAACTGTCTTTAGTAAAGGGACGAAAAACAATCAACATATTGCACTTTATTCTTTGACACTTATTAGCCTTGAAAAGAAATTAATGAAAAATAAAGCGCTTTTATCGAAAATATCAACTGAAATAGAGACAATCAAAAAACAAGACTTTTTTGATATTGGTCATTCTAACTCTCTGGCACGCTTGGCTGAACTTTATAAATCTACCTTGGGCAAACTCAATCCAACCATTATGGTCAATGGGGAGCAAATTTATTTATCCAATAAACGCACTTCTAATCACATTAGAGCCTTATTATTAGCAGGTATTCGAGCGGTATCCTTGTGGAAATCACAAGGGGGTAAAACTTGGCATTTACTATTTAATAAAAAACAAGCACTTAAATTAATAAACACTATAGACTTTTAATCCTTTAGACTTTATAATTATGCCTTTTTATTCATTATCAACTTTATACGATGGCTAATTCAGCAGGTTCTAAAAAACGCGCAAGACAAGCAGTCAAACGCAACAAACACAATTCTCAAATTCGTGCCAAAGTTCGCACTTTTATCAAGAAAGTCGCTTATGCTTTAGCAGACGGTAATAAAAAAGACGCACAAGATGGTTTTGCCAAAATGCAAAAAGAGATTGACCAAGCAGTCAGCAAAGGCTTAATGAACAAAAATCAAGCAGCTAGGAAAAAATCTCGCCTTAACGCACAAATTAAAGCCCTATAATTTAGTTATATTGCTTATAATAAAGCCCTCAATTGAGGGCTTTTTTTATGTATATTAATGACGAAGACAAACAATTATTCAGAGACACTGTTGATACAGAAATGCCAATGGATAAAGATGGCGGTAAACATATAAATAAAGTAAAAAGAATGCCTCCATTTACAACATACAGTTTTGTTCTTGATGGAACAATTGGAGGGGAAGAAATTGTCCATTATGCACAAAGTGGCATATCAAAAAAGCAAATGAACATTATGAAACATGGGCATATTGACAATGCAGCAAACATAGATTTACACGGATACACCATAGAAAAAGCATGTGCAGCTTTGTCGGATTTTATGTATCATCATCAATTTGAGCATTTTGTGCATATCATTCATGGCAAGGGATATCGCTCTGATAATGGTATGAGTGTGTTAAAAACACAAGTGATGAATTTTCTCAAACAACATCCGCAAGTATTGGCTTTTCATTCTTGCCCACCTAAAGATGGAGGCACAGGTGCGGTTTTTGCGCTCTTGAAAAAATAAAATATGTTGCAACCTGATTTTGAACTTGACTTTAATACCGATGAAATTTACTCAGTATCTGACTTTTTGTCATTGTGTCATTCAACCATTGAAAATAATATCCCAATTTGCTGGTTGCGTGGTGAAATTTCTAATTTTTCCAGCCCCACTTCAGGACACTGGTATTTTTCTTTAAAAGACAAAAAAGGGCAAGTTCGTTGTGCTATGTTTCGCCTAAGTCAGCGTCATATCAAATTCATTCCAGAAAACGGTATGGAAGTATTACTACAAGCAGCACCAACACTTTACCAAGCACGAGGAGATTTTCAGTTAATTATTCGCCGTATTGAGCCTGTGGGTGTGGGTAATCTACAGGCTGCTTTTGAACAACTCAAAGCCAAATTGCGTGATGAAGGTTTATTTGATAAGCAACACAAAAAAATACTGCCTGTCAAAGTTAATACCATCAGCGTTGTTTCTTCCTCCAATGGCGCTGTTATTCAAGACATTATTAAAGTGCTCAATAAACGCTACCCTTTTGCTGAAATATTGTTATTTGATTGTGTGGTGCAAGGCGAGGGATCAGCAAAAAAACTCGCACAAGCCGTGCAAGCAGCTGATAAATACGGGCATTGTGATGTGTTAATTTTGGCACGAGGCGGAGGTTCGTTAGAGGATTTATGGGCATTTAATGAAGAAATCTTAGCAAGAGCCATATTTGCAGCTGCCACTCCAATTATCAGTGCCATTGGGCATGAAACTGACACCACTATTGCTGATTTTGTTGCTGATATGCGTGCTCCCACACCCAGTGCAGCAGCGATGCTAGCAACACCAGATAGATTGGAATTACTCGGAAAACTCCACAAACTACACGCCAATTTAACACAACACACTCGGCAAACTTTGAATAATTATCAGCAACAATTAAAGCAGTTAAACCTAGGTGTGCCGAGTTTTAATCGGCAACTAAATATATTTTCACAAAGACTGGATGAGTTAAATACGCGTCTAAATTATCAGACAAAAATAACACATAATTTAAACCAAGGAAAATTAAACACACTATTTGAACAATTAAAACAGCACTCGCCAATCGCCAGCATTAAACACAAGCAACAACTGAATCAATTGGCAAAAACACAATTAAATAACCATATTCAACGCACCCTTTCACAGCAACAACTGAATTTATTCAATCTAACTCAAAGCCTAAGAAAAGCCATACACCACAGTCTTGAACGACAAAAATACAAACTTGCCACACACAGTGCGGGACTCCATCACCTCTCACCGTTAAACACACTTTCTCGTGGTTATAGCATCTCTATGTTAGAGAATAATCAAGTGTTAGACTCTGTGGCTCAGGTTAAAATAGGCACATTGATAAACACCCGATTGGGCGATGGTAAAATTTATTCTGAGGTAAAAAAAATTGAAAAGTTTAAAAAAAATTAGTCTTATTTTGTTGTTATTGCCGAGTGTTTTGTGGGCAAGTATGGCAATTCAAAACACGCCTATCCTTGGCGGTATTGCGGTGATTGATTTTGAAAGCAATCACCACAATCCAAAAGCTTTCTACCACACGACACCTTTGTATGTGCAACACATCAAAAGCAATCATTGGCAAGCATTAATTGGCATTCCATTGCTAGAAAAACTCGGAAAAAAGTCCATTACCGTGCAAGGTTTTTCTACACAAACTTTGGATTTTGAAGTTAAAAAATACACTTATAAAGAACAGCATATTACCCTAAAAGGAAAAAATAAAAAATATGTCAATCCTAATTTAACACATATAAAACGCATAAAACAAGAACGCCCTATTCTATCAAAAGCCAGAACTACTTTTTCCACTCAATCCCTATCCAATGGTGTATTTACTCGCCCTGTTGGTGGCATTATTACCAGCCCTTTTGGACTCAAACGCTTTTATAATGGAGAGGCACGAAGACCACACACAGGACTTGATTACGCAGGCAATACTGGCACACCAGTCAAGGCACCAGCTGATGGCAGAATAATTTTAATAGGGGAATATTTCTTCAATGGTAAGACAATATTTTTAGACCATGGGCAAGGGTTAATTAGTGCCTATATTCATCTTAATAAACACTTAGTTGAGCAAGGGCAATTGGTTAAACAAGGTGAAATTATTGGTGAAATTGGACAAAGTGGACGCTCAACTGGTCCGCACTTACATTGGAGTGTTTACCTTAATCGCACCGCCATAAATCCAAATTTACTAATGGGTCAAAAATGAAATCAAATGTCTCTTTATTACGCAGATTAGGTGCCATTACTTATGATATTTTCCTAGCCTTTTCATTGGCATTTTTTATTGTCGGCGTTCTTCTTATCTTATTTTTTGAAAAACAAGCACAAATAAATGGCTGGATGTTTTTAGTGTATTTGTTAACCAGTTATTTTTATTTTGCTTGGTCGTGGGTTAAAGGCGGGCAGACCCTTGGAATGAAAACTTGGAAATTTCACATTGTGCAAAATAACGGCAAAAACATCACGCATCAACAGGCGTTCATTCGTTTTATATTATCAATTATGTCATTTTCAGCCGCAGGACTTGGATTCGTCTATCAATTATTCAACAAAGACAATCTCGCCTTACACGACAGCCTTTCAAACACAAAATTAATAAAAAACCAATGACAAAAAAAAACTTTGACTTTGTCTTTCGATACTGGATTACTCTCGCACTTATCGCTATATTATCAATCCTAATCCGTCAAAATTTCTTTATCAATCAATTCCCATCTTCATTAGTGGAAAAGCAAGTAATGGTTGACAAAAATGAGAAAATCAATCACTTATTAGAGCAACAAAATAAAATAAAATCCCTTGAATTACAGGCAAAAAATGCAGTTGATATGGAAATCTTAGAATCTCAAGTCCGCCACCGCTTTGGCTTAGTTAAAGAAGGTGAACACTACTATCAAATCACCAAAGCACCATGACACGCCTGATATCAGCCTTGCTTATTGAAAATAAGCATAAGTATAATTTTAAGCATGACTGAGCAATGTTTTCTTATTGTCCCCGCCAGCGGTGTTGGTGCACGGATGAACGCTAAAAAACCTAAACAATATTTAAGACTGGAGAATGGCTTGAGTGTGCTTGACCAAGCACTAGAAACTTTATTAGGTATTGTGCAAATTAAGGGCTGTGTGGTGGCTATTGCACAGGATGATATAGAATTTAAAAAATCAACTTTTGCGAATCACAAAAAATTATTAGCCACTGCCGTTGGCGGTAAACAGCGATTTCACTCGGTTATTTCGGCACTTAATGTGTTACGCCCTTTTGCCAAAGATGAAGACTGGGTATTGGTGCATGATGCCGCTAGGCCTTGTGTTAAAGCCAATGAAGTAATAAAATTAATTGAGCAACTCAAAAATAATCCTGTTGGCGGTTTGTTAGCAACTCAAGTAGTGGATACCATTAAAAAATCTCATGGGAATATTGTTGAAAGCACCTTGGATAGGTCTAAACTTTGGCAGGCGCAAACGCCCCAAATGTATCGTTTTGGTGTATTATCCAAAGCTTTAAATAATGTGGTGAAAAATAATTTAATGATTACCGATGAAGCGAGCAGTATTGAGCATTTGGGTTTGGAATCTGTCTTGGTTTCTGCAAGTAAAAGCAATCTTAAAATAACCACACCAGAGGATTTGGATTTGGCTAACTTTTATCTTAAAAAACTATGACTAAAACTGGACTCGGACAGGATTCACACGCCTTTGATGCCAAAAGTAAGCCGTTAATCTTAGGGGGCATTGTATTCAATCATCCTCAGGGATTAAAAGGCAATAGTGATGCAGATGTAATTTTGCATTCAATTACCAACGCCATCTCTTCTATTACTGGTGTCAATATATTAGGCACTAAAGCCGATGAACTTTGCCAACAAGGCATTACCGACAGTGCACAATATTTAAAATTAGCATTGGATAATTTAGGCGATTGGAAAATTACCCACATTGCCATTGCCATTGAATGCCTAGTGCCTAAAATTACACCAAAAATAGAACAACTCAAGGCTAATATTGCCCATTTAACCCACACTCAAGCCAGTGATATTGGCATCACTGCCACCACAGGCGAAGGTTTGACCGCTTTTGGCAGAGGTGAAGGTATTCAGGTATTGAGCATTATCAGCGTTGCAAAAATATGAATAATTTACGCCATATCTCCAATTTTAGAATTAAACACCTTCATTTTATTGGCATAGGTGGCTCAGGTATGAGCGGTATTGCTGAGGTGTTGCACAATCTTGGTTATCGAATTTCAGGATCAGATCTTAACCAAAGTCCTATCACTGAACGCTTGCAAAAATTGGGCTGTGAGATTTTTACCACGCATCATCAAGACAATATAAAAAATGCTGATGCAGTGGTGGTTTCCAGTGCTATTAGTGAAAAAAACCCAGAACTCATTCAGGCACATAAAACCAACATTCCCATTGTCCCCAGAGCGGAAATGTTGGCGGAAATTATGCGTTTTCGCTTTGGCATTGCAGTGGCAGGCACACATGGAAAAACCACCACCACCAGTTTAATTGCCCATATTTTAAATACCGCTAAACTTGACCCAACTTATATTATCGGTGGTATTTTAAATTCTAACGGCATCAATGCAAAACTGGGTGAAAGCGATTACTTGATAGCTGAAGCCGATGAATCTGATGCATCTTTTTTACTACTACAACCAATGCTTAGCGTTATTACCAATATCGACCAAGACCATATGAGCACTTATAACAATGATTATAAAAAACTCATTGATGCCTTTGTTAGTTTTACTTCCAATCTGCCTTTTTACGGGGTTTGTGTATTGTGCAGTGATGATGTTGGTGTTAAAAAAATACTGGGTAGCATTCACCGCCCTTTGGTTACCTTTGGTTTTTCTGATGACGCTAATATTCAAGCAGTCAATATTAGTCAAACTGATAGAAGAATGCACTTTGAAGTTATTTGCAAACCCAAAAAACAATCTTTTAAAGTTGAACTTAATCTTATTGGCAAACACAATATACTTAACACTTTAGCAGCAATAGGTGTGGCTTGTGAATTGGATATTGATAGTAACATTATCCAGCGATCACTAAAAAGTTTCAAAGGTGTTGCACGCCGTCTTGATTACCACGGCACTCTAACAATTGATAACCAGCAAGTGATTTTATTTGATGATTACGGACATCATCCGAATGAAATTATAGCCGTGTTTGAAAGCCTGAGAAACACTTATCAAAACAGACGCTTGGTGGTTATTTTCCAACCACATCGCTACACACGAACGCGCGATTTGTTTGATGATTTTTCACATGCCTTATCCACAGTGGATGCCCTTATTTTGCTCGATATTTATCCTGCCAGCGAACAACCCATTGCCAATATCAACTCCAGCACACTGGCAAACAGCATTCGCCAACGCTGCACATTAGACCCAATCGTGGTTAAAAATACCAATGAGGCACTAAAAATATTACCCAATATTGTTAACAATGATGATGTGGTGCTAACTCTTGGTGCTGGCGATATTCATACTTTAATTGGGTTGCTAACAAATGCTAAACCATAATGAGCCGATGAGCAAACACTGCTCACTCAGAGCGGGTGGCGAGGCACAAGATTTTTTCATCCCCAATACGCTTAATGATTTGTCTCATTTCTTAAAAAACAACCAAAAACCTATCTTAATGTTGGGATTGGGCAGTAATTTACTGGTTCGTGACAAAGGCTTTGCAGGCGTTGTTATTAAACTTACCCAACTTAATCAACTGACTATAGTAAACAATATTATTCAAGCAGGTGCAGGGGTAACGCTGGCAAAACTGTCTCGGTTTTGCCAATCTCAAGAGTTAAACGGTGCTGAATTTTTGAGTGCCATTCCCGGAAATATCGGCGGTGCATTGGCGATGAATGCAGGTGCGTTTGGCTCAGAATTTTGGTCTATGGTTGATTCTGTCGCCACTATCAATACTGTAGGCGAAGTGTTTAAACGCGATGCCACCGAATTTGATATTGCTTATCGGCAAGTAACTCCCCATCATCAAAATGAGTATTTTATCGGAGCAAACTTGAGATTGGCACCAACAGATAAGCAGCAGAATATCAAGGCTTTACTCAAAAAACGCAATGATTTACAGCCGATTGGATTGCCAAGTTGTGGCAGTGTCTTTAAAAATCCGCCAAATCATCACGCCGCAAAACTCATTCAGGAAAGTAACTTAAAGGGTTTTTGCATTGGCAATGCCTGTGTCTCTGACAAACATGCCAATTTTATTATCAATCAAGGTAAGGCGACAGCAAGCGACATTGAACACTTGATTAAACACATTCAACAAACTGTAAAATCTAACTTTAACATTGATTTAGAAACTGAAGTGATAATAATAGGCTAGACAAAAGAACGCCCATGATAAGCATGGGCGTTTTACCAACGGCATTACTTTGCCCAAATAACGCAGTTGGGTGCTATTAATAGGACATTAAAATAAGAGTGACAAAAAAAACATTAGGAAAATGGCAAATACAATAAAACAACACACCCAACCTTTAAAAGGGCAAAAAATCGCCGTATTAATGGGGGGCAATTCAGCCGAAAGAGAGATTTCCCTAAATAGCGGTAATGCCGTTTATGAGGCGTTAAAAAACCAAGGCATTAACTGCTTTAAATTTGACTGGCAAGGTGATAATTTAGACCAACTTTGGCAACAAGAATTTGACAAGGCTTTTATCGTTCTACACGGTCGTGGCGGTGAAGATGGCTACATTCAGCAACAACTGGAAAACCACCAACTTACTTACACAGGCTCAAACACCAACGCCTCTGAACAATGTATGAACAAAGCCACAACAAAAACAATTTGGGCACAACATAGCTTGCCACTATCCCCTTCTATTTTGGCTAAAATGGGTAGCGATATACCTGAAATTGATTTTCCACTACCTTGGGCAGTTAAGCCGATTCTTGAAGGATCTAGCATAGGTATTAGCAAAGTAAATAATATTGATGCACTGGAGGAAGCGCTCACATTGGCATTCAAATATGACAACACTGCATTGATTGAACAATGGATTGAAGGCAATGAATACACGGTTTCCATTCTAAATGGCAAGGCATTGCCAATTATTCAAATTAAAACAGAGCGTAAATTTTATGACTACGAATCAAAATACCATTCTAACAACACCCAATATTTACACCCCTGCGGACTGTCAAATGCAGATGAGCAGCAACTACAAACAATCGCCCTACAGGCATTTACTGTGATGAATGCCAAAACTTGGGGGCGAGTTGATTTCATTTTAGATAAAAACAATACCCCTTATTTATTAGAAATTAACACCGTGCCCGGTATGACCTCTCACTCGTTGGTGCCAATGGCTGCCAAAATGGCTGGGCTAAGTTTTAACCAACTGGTTTTAGAGATTCTCAATGATTAAAAAACGCAATAGTCGTTACAATAAACGCAAAAAATTATCAGCCAAGCCGATTAAATTACTTATCAAAAGTTTAGTGGTTCTTATTATGCTAAATCTTGGGGCGTGGGGCGCTAAAAGAGTCGTAAATACAGGTTTTTTCAAGGCAGAAATTAAATGGCAAATTGACAACAAACTGCCTATGACTCAAATAATGCTGGAAAAGTCCATACATCCATTGATTAAAAACGAATACCAACTCAACATCAATGAAATTAAACAAGCATTAGAAAATCAACCATGGATTGCCAAAGTGTCCATCACCGCTGATCCATTGTTTTTTAACCGCATTAAAATTAACATCGACTCTCAACAAATCGCCATGCGTTGGGAAAATATAGACTGTAAAACAAACAACAAACCCAATTGCACAGGATATATATCCAATAATGGCGAGTTGTTTATACCTAAGAAAATAACTGCCTCTGATGTAGTATTGGCACGCACTAAAATAGATCGGGAAACCATCACTTTACTTTATCAAAACTATCAAGAATACCAAAAAATAACAGGAGAAATGTTAATTAAATCATTCTCTAAAACACACATTGAGCAGCTCACATTTGAGCCTGATATTAAAGTGATTTTAGGCTATCAACAGCAACAGCAACGATTGGTGCGTTTTCTAAAAGCCTACAAAGAACTTAAAAAGAAAATATCACGCAAGAAATTAAACAAATCCACCTTTGATATGCGCTACCCAAAAGGCTTTACTTTGAAACATTAGATTGAGTGATTAACTGATAACACAACGCCAAACTAATTAATGTCCAATAAAAAAGAATCACTTTAACTACCAAACTAATCACACTGGGCAGTCCGATACTGTATATTAAAAAATTTATCGCTGTTGCACTCAATAACGGCAATATAATCTGTAAAAAGAATAAGTTTATTTGCGTAATAACGCTTATTTCCCACTTAAATTTCAACGGCTGATCGGTGGCGATATTGATAAAATTCAATGAAATGGGGATAAGAAAAAAAGAAGCCACCAAGTGTATCCACATAAAGTTAGTAAGCAACATTGGCACACCTGTTACCAAATTAATAAAAAAAGTTAGCCCAACAAAGCCAACAATTTGCCGTAACTTAAAAATCGGCATCCATGACACACTTTGAGCACCAAAAATCACCAATCGATACATATTAATTGATAAACTAGCAAATCCGTATAAAGACAATAGTAAATAAATAAAAAGATTACTAGGAAGCTGAATATCTTCAGGTTTTAGCGTATTTTCTTTCTTCAAAATATCCGCTAATTCAATAATTTCAGTAAACAAACTTAATAACGGCAACGACAATAATAACGGCAAAATTGACACCTCAATAATCTTTTTCCAATGCGTTAAGGCAAAGGCAAAACTGGTGAGGATAATTTTATTAACAGGTAATTGATTCATAGGCTTACTATAGGTTTAATAATTTTAAGTTTTTTGCCAATTTTTAGTGGCTTTTTGGCAGGCAATTTATTCCACTTTCGTAACTGCGACACGAGCACGCCAAATTTATGTGCAATGCGTGATAAATTATCGCCTTTTCTAACGCGATAAATAACCGTTCTTTTGACATTTACGCCAATTTTGGTAATATTTTTCAGTTTTGATGCTTGAAGTTTTGGCACTTGCCAAATCATTAGTTTTTGCCCAATTTTTAATTCCTTGGTCGCATTAACCAAATGATTCCACTTGATAATACTATCCGTAGGCACGCCATAACGATTAGATATTAGCCACAAACTATCGCCTTTAACAACCTTGTGTATTACTTTTTTACCGTGTTTTTTAGCGTTAAATCGTTGTATTTTTCGTTGATTTTCAGACAGGGTGTAATAATCGTCTGCTTTCTTGGGAATTGGAATAATGATTTTTTGCCCATGCTGAATTTTTGTGCCACTCAAATGGTTAATACTCTTAATATAGTCCACCGAGGAATTGAATTTTTGTGCCAATTTGTTAAGGCTATCGCCTGATTTGACTGTATAACGCTTATAATTTAATTGTTTTTTCTTCGGGTAATTCGCACGAGCCTGCTTAAAAATTGCCACTTTATCAATAGGCAATAATAACTCATAATGAGTTGTATCTGGCGTTGCCCAACGATTCAAATCAGGATTAAGCGTATAAATCTGCTCCAAACTTAACCCTGTCCATTGAGCAATCAACGACAAATCTAGCTGAGAATATAGATGCACCGATTCAAGTCTCGGTTGATTTTCAACAAAGGTAATCGTTTGACCATATTTACCTGGATTTTTAATCAACTCTGCCACTGCCAGCAATCTCGGCACATAGCCTTTGGTTTCCTTAGGTAGAGAAATATGCCAAAAATCTGTTTTTTTACCTAGGGCTTTATTCTTTTTAATCGCTCTTTGCACCCTACCTGGCCCAGAATTATAACTGGCAAGTGCCAACAGCCAATCACCCTTAAACAAGATATGCAAATTTTTCAAATATCTCACTGCCGCACGGGTTGACTGAATGACGCTACGGCGTTCATCCACCCAATAATTTTGCTTCAAACCGTATAATTTTCCAGTATCAGGAATAAATTGCCACAAACCCGAAGCCGTGCCATGCGAATAAGAAAATGGATAATAAGCCGACTCAACAATCGGCAAAAGTGCCACTTCAATCGGCAAACCCGCCTTCTCTACTTCTTGCACAACCAAGTGCAAATACGCCCCAGCCCGTTTCGTTACCCGCTCAAGATAATCAGGATTTTCTTTAAACCATTTAATATGCCAGTATAAATCCTTTTGACTACGCACTTTTAGCGTATGTTTGCTAGAAATATACCGCCATAAATCTGCTTTAATTTCTTGCTTGTCAATTTTTTCTATTTCTGCCCAAAATGCCGCGTTTTCTGTCTCTTTACTTACACCAATAGCCTCTTTCGACTCGCAAGCACCTAATGCCAATAAAAGTAAAAAAGCTATTTTTTTTAAAATTTTGACTCCCCTGCACATTGTGGAGAATTGGGCGCGCCGTTTTTCATTTGCCACTCATTTGGCGTATAAGTGTGCATCGCTAAAGCATGTATATGGCTTAACTCTTCTTTAAATAATTGATTAATAAAACGATGTCTATCAATCAACTTGAGATCAGCAAAATAATCACTCACCACCACCAATTTAAAATGTGATTCAGTCGCAGGCCCAGAATGGTTATTAGATTCATTAATTACTTCCAAATGCACTGGATTAAGTGCAGTGGTAAGTTGTCCTGTCAAATGTTGTCGCATATCGCTCATTACTTTTTTCCTGTAAAGGCAAAAACAAAGGCATCCGAAAAGAAATTATCCTTAATCATACCTTGGTTCACAAAACTTTTAGCCGCCGACTTCACCATATCTGGCGACCCACAAGCATAAACTTCATACCCCGTTAAATCTTCAAAATCTGCCAATATGCTTTTATGCACAAAGCCTTCTCTACCCTGCCAATCTTTATTAGGCTGCGACAACACTGGCACAAAATGAATATTATCGTTTTCATCCGCCCACTGCTTCGGCAAATCCATATACAAATCCACTTCATCACGCACTCCCCAATAAATATAAAGTGTTCGATTAAGTTGGGTAGCAATTGCATGCTCAACAATGGATTTAATCGGTGCAAACCCTGTGCCACCAGCCATCAAAATAACAGGTTTTTTACTGTCTTCTCGAAAGAAGAAATCCCCTTTTGGCCCCTCCAATTGCAACAACGATTTTTCTCTCAATTGGTTAAAAATAAAGTGAGTAAACTTACCCCCTTCAATCAAACGAACATGCAACTCTATCAAGCCATTATTACTCGGTGCACTGGCAATAGAAAACGCCCGAGGCTCAAACTCAGGGTGGATTAAATCGATATATTGCCCTGCCAAATATTGCAACGATTCAGCATTCGGAATTTTTAAAAACAGTTGCATTACATCATGATTCAAACGCTCAATTCGTTGCACCTTACAAGGCAGTGTTCTGACTTCAATATCCGCCACACTGTCCAACTCATTAACCGCCAAAGCCACATCAGATTTGGCATAACACTGGCACAATAACGCCATCCCATCCGCCACTTCTTCAGGTGTAATACCATTCGGAACATCCCCTTTATAATCCACTTCACCCTCAATAATCGTCGCCTTGCATTTACCGCAAAAACCTTTTTGACAACCATAGGGGAAATTTAACCCGTGAATCAACGCATCCTCTAAAATAGCACTATCGCCATCAGTCCTAAAAACTTTGCCAGTTATTTGGTTTTCAATTGTAAACATCGTTTATTTTATGGGATTTTTGTGAATACCGATATTATAATGTAGGTTGTCTATTTATGCTTAGTAATTCAAAGTCCTTTATGTTGCAAATACCAAACCAAACTGTTATATTTTTAATGGGTCCCACCGCCTCAGGTAAAACCGATTTAGCTATCCAATTAGCCAACCAATTCAAAGCAAGACTCATCAGCGTTGATTCCGCACTCATTTACAAAGGCATGGACATCGGCACCGCCAAGCCCAATGAAACTACCCTAAAAAAATATCCACACCATTTAATTAACATCTGTCATCCAGAAAATTCCTACTCAGCCTTTGATTTTGTACATGATGCCAAAGCACAAATAAAAATCGCCTTTGACAAAGGGGAAACACCCATCTTAGTCGGTGGCACTTCATTTTATTTTAACGCCCTAGAACACGGCTTATCTGAGTTACCAGAATCCACCCTAAAATCCAAAGAAAAATTTAACCAACTCCTCAAAGAAAAAGGCACCCATAAACTACACAAAGATCTAGAAAAAATCGACCCACAAGCCGCAAGCCGCATCCACCCAAATGACTCACAACGCATCACCCGAGCATTAGAAGTCTTCGCACTCAGCGGCAAAACCCTCAGTGAATTACAAGGCAACAAACAATCTAACATCACTCACCCCATCAAAAAAATCATCCTCATGCCCGAACGAGCCGGATTACACCAACGCATCGAAACCCGCTTTTTATCCATGATGGAAAACAACTTTCTAGCAGAAGTAAAAACCCTCAAACAAAACCTAAACCTCCACGAAAACCTACCCGCCATCCGCTGCGTCGGCTACCGCCAAGCATGGCAATACCTAAACGGAGAAATAAACAAAACAGAAATGATAGAAAAAGCCATCATCGCCACCCGTCAACTCTGCAAACGCCAAAGCACTTGGCTAAAAAGCGAAACCAATGCATTGGTGCTAGAAAAAAGCAACATTCAAGCCATAATAGACTTCATTCAATCATAATGCTATAATTTTATCTCGTCCTCACTCTGCACCTCTTTTAGTTTATTATTTAATCTCTCTTGTAAAAAAAAGACATAAAAGTCAATACTATGTATTCTCAAACAGAGACTAAAAGCAAAAAAACACAGGGTTCTTAAACATCAGAAAAGTTTAGATTTTGATATACCGCCCTAATTATTAAGGTTTAACCTTAACAAGGTTTCAGTTGCTGGTTGTTTAGGTTATGATGTGCTGGTTGACCTCTTAAAAAAATCGTTCTGGAGTGCGAATTTCACGAATACATTCTTACAACTCATCAAAATAAGACATAGAATCCCCTGCCTTAAACCGCTCATCATCCAACACAAAACCTTTGCTAATATATTCTTTGAATTGTTTGGTCGCCCAAATTCTGAACTGCGTGCCTTGCGGGGGCTTTACTCGATAACCCATAATCATTTCTAAATGTAAATGATCAACTTGGTAGGTTTTATCGTCTGTCGCAGTTGTCGCAAAAATTGCGACAACTGACTTTTTACTTAACTCGCCCTCTTTAAAAATATTAAGTTCTTTAAGTTGTGATTTGCATTTAGGCGATAGTCGGTTACAATCTCCTTGTCTAAAATGCTTTAATACCAGTGTTTTATCGTTTTTTCTAGTCAAAAAAACGATAATTGATCTGGTGCTTTTTCGATAGGTCGGCGTTTTTTTCCATAAAAAACTTCAATTCGCCCAAACTGTTTATCTGTTATTTTGATAATGCGCACTTCGCCGTCTGCTGGTAAATGCATTTTTACTCGGTTAGCGTGAACTTGTGCATTTTCTTCGCTACTAGAGTGGCGCATATACACTGAGTATTGCATCATGGTAAAACCATCTTCAAGCAACATCTTGCGAAAAAAACGATAGTCCCGTTTAGCTCTTTCATCCTCAGTAGGTAAGTCAAACATGACAATTATCCACATGGTATAAAGTCCGCCAAACACTACAAATGCGGATAAACTATTTTTTTATTTTCCTTGACAAAATTTCGCCTTAAGTCTGCCATTAAATAATGCAACGATACCATTAGTGGCATTTTTTTATTTTTAAATTCAACGCTTTTGCTAATTAAATTTAAGAAAGGAATTTTAATTTCTTTAGTAATGCTAACACCTGAATTATTTTGATGCAACTGATAGGCAATACTGTCCACCCAAGGACGAAATGGCTCCATTAAATCATCTGCTAAACATAAGCCATTGTATTGATTATGATGAAATAAACCAATAGCAGGATGTAAACCGCTCGCTACGATACTTCTGGCAACCATTGCACGAATAATTGAATAGCCATAATTCAAAATTGCATTAATGTCATCGGCATTTTGATTGCGGATAAATTTTTTACCAAATAATGCCTTCCAATAATATTGTGCAGCTAAACCTTCAAGGTTGCCTGCATCGCCTGATTTAACTTTACTTGCTAATTGCTCTAAATAGGAATATTTTTTGTCAAATTGCTTAAGTGTGTTGGCTTGATTTTTAATTTTTTGTTGGATGATTTGCTTCCATAATCTTTTACGCACAGGGTCGCTAATATTGATTTGTTGCTTAAGAATTCTTTGATGTAGATTGTTGCCTTCAGAAATTGGCAAAATAGTAGAATACGGCAAATGTTTTTCATCGCAAAAAATAATGGCTGTATTATTTTTTTGACATTCGATAATTAAAGGCTGGGTAATGCTAATGGCACTATGCTCTAAAATCAACGCA
>NZ_CAHJWD020000202.1 GCF_903642095.1 Bathymodiolus brooksi thiotrophic gill symbiont
CACAGAGTGTAATACATAGTTTAACATTGAACCCTAAGGCACAGAGTGTAATACATAGTTTAACATAGAACCCTAAGGCACAGAGTGTAATACATAGTTTAACATAGAACCATAAGACGCAGAGTGTAATACATACCTTAACAGAGAACCCTAAGGCACAGAGTGTAATACATGGATTAACATAGAACCATAAGACGCAGAGTGTAATACATGGATTAACACAGAACCGTAAGATGCAGAGTGTAATACATAGTTTTACATAGAACCATAAGGCACAGAGTGTAATACCTAGTTTAACATAGACCCTAAGGCACAGAGTGTAATACATACCTTAACATAGAACCCTAAGGCACAGAGTGTAATACATAGTTTAACAGAGAACCCTAAGGCACAGAGTTTGATACATAGTTTAACATAGAACCCTAAGACACGGAGTGTAATACATAGTTTAACATAGAACTCTAAGGCACAGAGTGTAATACATAGTTTAACAGAGAACCCTAAGGCACAGAGTGTAATACATACCTTAACATAGAACCCTAAGGCACACTGTAATACATGTTTAACAGAGAACCCTAAGGCACAGAGTGTAATACACAGTTTAACATAGAACCCTAAGACACACTGTAATACATAGTTTAACATAGAACCCTAAGACACACTGTAATACATAGTTTAACAAAGAACCCTAAGGCACAAAGTGTAATACATAGTTTAACATAGAACCCTAAGGCACAGAGTGTAATACATAGTTTAACATAGAACCCTAAGGCACAGAGTGTAATACATAGTTTAACATAGAACCCTAAGGCACAGAGTGTAATACATAG
>NZ_CAHJWD020000203.1 GCF_903642095.1 Bathymodiolus brooksi thiotrophic gill symbiont
AGTGTATACTGTGGTCTGCTGTCTTCTTGGGTTAGTGTATACTGATCTGTTATCTTCTTGTGTTAGTGTATACTGTGATCTGCTGTCTTCTTGTGTTAGTGTATACTCTGGTCTGCTATCTTCTTGTGTTAGTGTATACTGTGATCTTATATCTTCTTGTGTTAGTGTTTACTGTGATCTGCTATCTTCTTGCGTTAGTGTTTATTGTGATCTACTATCTTCTTGTGTTAGTGTATACTGTGATTTGTTATCTTCTTGTGTTAGTGTATACTGTGATCTGCTGTCTTCTTGTGTTAGTGCATACTGTGATCTGCTATATTCTTGTGGTAGTGTATACTGTGATCTGCTATCTTCTTGTGGTAGTGTATACTGTGGTCTGCTGTCTTCTTGGGTTAGTGTATACTGATCTGTTATCTTCTTGTGTTAGTGTATAATGTGGTCTGCTGTCTTCCTGTGTTAGTGTATACTGTGATCTGCTATCTACTTGTGTTAGTGTTTATTTTGATCTTCTATCTTCTTGTGTATGTGTATACTGTGATCTGCTATCTTCTTGTGTTAGTGTATACTGTGATCTGTTATCTTCTTGTGTTAGTGTATATTGTGATCTGCTATCTTCTTGTGTTAGTGTATATTGTGATCTGCTATCTTCTTGTGATAGTGTATACTGTGATCTGCTGTCTTCTTGTGTTAGTGTATACTCTGGTCTGCTATCTTCTTGTGTTAGTGTATACTGTGATCTGCTATCTTCTTGTGTTAGTGTATACTGTGATCTACTATCTTCCTGTGTTAGTGTTTACTGTGAACTACTATCTTCTTGTGTTAGTGTTTACTGTGATCTGTTATCTTCTTGTGTTAGTGTATACTGTGATCTGCTATCTTCTTGTGGTAGTGTATACTGTGATCTTATATCTTCTTGTGTTAGTGTTTACTGTGATCTGCTATCTTCTTGTGTTAGTGTATACTGTGATCTGCTGTCTTCTTGTGTTAGTGCATACTGTGATCGGCTATCTTCTTGTGGTAGTGTTTACTGTGATCTGCTATTTTCTTGTGGTAGTGTATACTGTGATCTGCTATCTTCTTGTGGTAGTGTATACTGTGATCTGCTGTCTTCTTGTGTTAGTGTATACTGTGAACTACTATCTTCTTGTGTTAGTGTATACTGTGATCTTATATCTTCTTGTGT
>NZ_CAHJWD020000204.1:0-15770 GCF_903642095.1 Bathymodiolus brooksi thiotrophic gill symbiont
GTTTTCTCTTGATGCCACTCACAAGCAATCCTGTTGGCTTGCTTATAGCGATAACCTTTTTTGCCAGTGTTGTGAGATAATTTTCTAGAAATAGTTGACTTGCTTCTACCCATTGATTTAGCGATAAAAGTTTGGTTATATCCTTGTTTGTTTAATAGGTAAATATGGTATCCTTGTTTACGGGTCAGTTGTGTATGTCAATTTTAAAAGTTGGAATAGTTATTATATGTTAATCTGTTTGGCAGAGCGGAGTGCTTTCTCTCCTTAGGTTGTGTAGAATTCTGTCGCCAATTTTATAAAGGAATAAATGCAAAATTTTATAGTATATGGACATTGCGACAAGGGTATTAAGTTTAGACCTAGCGATTGGACTGAGAGATTGGTTAATGCACACACTGTCGCTCAACAATCCAAACAATGTGTTCATATTTTTAATATTAATGGCATTAAAGGCATTAAGGTAAAAACTTGTTTAGAGGAAACAAATTTAATGCTGCTGAATCAAATTTTAGATTTTGCTACTAGTAATAATCTTGTTATTAAATACATAGGGGGATACAGTGAAAAAGGTGATTAAATTGACGCCAAAACAAGCGAACGATAAAATACAACAAAATAACGCTATTTTATTTTTAGATGTCCGTTCTTGTGTAGAATACAAATTTGTTGGTCATGCGATAGGTAGTATTTTAGTGCCATGGATGGATGAGCCAGAATGGGAGATTAATCCTAGATTTTGCCATGCAGTATCCGCATTGTTAGTAGATAGATACGATTCATTGAATGCCGAAATTATTTTAATTTGCCGCTCTGGTAATCGTTCATTGGATGCTGGTAACGCCTTGATTAAAAAAGGTTTTAAAAATATTGCACATATTACGACAGGTTTTGAAGGGACTTTAGATACCTTAAATCAACGAAGTAATTTGGATGGTTGGTGCTATGATGATTTACCATGGGAACAGTGCTAAATGAATCAAATTTACCTTTATCTATTAAAAGCCTATTTACGGGCTATATTTTAGTCATTGGTATTGGTCTGCTATGAATATGGCAAGAATCCACTTTTTTCCACTTGGTATTTTTTTAAACCTAGTCTTGGCACAGTTAGGGCAAGATTTCAAAAATTTTACTGAATGGACGCAAAAATGAATTTTGTTAATCATTCATACTTATTCGAAGGTTTTGTATTAACAATATTTGATTTTTAAAAGGCACTACTTATGAGTTTAATTTTCCATCCTTTATTTGAAAAAAACAGTTCAACTTATACTTATCTATTGGCAGATTCACACACCAAAGAGGCAATTATTATTGATGCGGTGGATGAAACCCAACAACGAGATATTGGTTTGATTGAGGAGTTGGGTTTGGATTTGAAATACATTATCGAAACCCATGTGCATGCGGATCATATTACCAGTTCATGCCCGTTGAAACAAAAATTTAAAAACGCTAAAATTGTGCTGGGTGCAGAAAATTCAGTAGCTTGTGCGGATATCTTAATCAAAGATGGTGAAAGTTTACAATTTGGAGCATATGCCGTAAATACGATGGCAACCCCTGGGCACACCAATGGTTGTGTGTCGTTTGTTTGTGAAGATAAGGTGTTTACGGGGGATTCTTTGTTGATTAGAAGTTGCGGGAGATGCGATTTTCAAGGGGGTTCGGCGGAAAAATTGTTTGATTCTATTCAGAAAATATTTACGCTAACTGACAAGGTTTTGGTTTATCCCGCTCATGATTACGGTGGCAGAACAGTGAGTTCAATTGGAGAAGAAAAACAATTTAATGAAATGATTGGTGGCGGTGTTGATAAAGAGGAATTTGTTCGCCGTGTTAATGCAATGGTATTATCACTGCCTAAGAAAATCCATGTTGCGGTGCCAGCAAACCAAGTTTGTGGCTCTAAAATTCTATCTGATGGTTAACGGTTATTCACTGGATCCACATCCTAGAGCAAATTTTGCCAAAGAGCAGTTTGCCGTGGCACACATTCCTCGCATTAAACGCGACCGAGTGCCAGCAAGCAGTGTGGCAATTGTTAAAGATTTAGAAGCAGCAATCGCACAATCTGACCCTGATAATAAATATTATGCCACCAAGGTAGCAGGTCCAGCGCGTTCATCTGAAGGCACAATGTTGTATTATATTATTGAAATGTATAACGCACAATGCAGTGGCTGAGTTTATTTTTCCTAACAATCTCCTTTGTTGTTTTTGCAGGCGATGATCTGGAAATAGAAGTAACTTCTGGTAACACCATTAGCATTGATACTTATCCAGCAGACGGCGATACTTTGTTTTTGTATCTTCCATCAGAGCGTGGCTTAGGCAAGGGGTATGTTGCTACTGCAAAACAATTGGCCTTTAGTGGTATTAATGTGTGGGCAGTTGATTTGCACGGTAGTTATATGGTTGCTAAATATCGCAGTAGTGTAAATCGTTTTGATGTTGATGATTTATTAGAACTTATTGCTAAGGCTAAGGAAAAATCTTTCAAAAATATTTTCTTTTTAACCTCAGGTAGAGGGGCACAGTTGGCACTTAAAATTGCTTATCAATGGCAATTAAAAAATCCAAATTCTCGCTTACTTAAAGGGCATATTTTTCACTCTCCACATTTATTAGAGGGTAAGCCCGCTTTGGGTAGTGCAGCACAATATATCAACATTGCTAAGCACAGTAATTTGCCAATTTATATTTTATTACCACAATTTAACACCAAGTTTTTGCGTGGCAATGAGATTGCTAATAAACTCAAACAAGGGGGCAGTTCGGTATTTTTGCATCGTTTAACAGGTGTAGACAGTGGTTTTCATACACATGAGATAAAATATTTATCAAAACTTGACATTAAAGCAAGAAGGAATTTACCAATTACTTATCAAAAAGCCATGCAATTAATGAAGTCTATAAATATACCAAAAATATTAACGACTGATAAAGATTTAAATGCAGTTAGCAAAGTAGTTTTGAGTGGGTCAATATTACAGAAATATCATGGTAAACAGGGTATGCCACTCAAGTTAAAAACACTTAAGGGAAAAACCTTAGACATTAATGATTATAAAAATCAAGTGTTATTGATTAATTTTTGGGCAAGTTGGTGTAGTCCATGTGTTGCTGAAATCCCCTCATTGGTTCGTTTGCAGAAAAAATTTAAAGGACAAAATTTTAAAATCATTACGATTAATATCGGTGATTCTAAAGACAGAATTATTAAGTTTGCAAAAAAAGTGGAATTGAGCCTGCCAGTGCTACTGGATAATAACGGAAAAATAGCCAAAGATTGGGGCGTGTACGCCTATCCTTCTAATTTTCTGATTGACAAAAAAGGGGTCATTCGTTACGGTTATCGTGGTGCCTTGGAATGGGACAAGCAAAGTGTTGTTAACACCATTAATTCACTATTATGAAATACGATGTTATTGTTATCGGTGCGGGGGCAGCAGGGCTAATGTGTGCCGCACAAGCCAGTTATCGTGGTCGTCAGGTTTTACTTATAGATAAGGCACACAAAGCGGGCAAGAAAATATTAATTTCAGGGGGCGGGCGTTGTAATTTCACCAATTTACACATTGACCCCACTGCTTATATTTCCAATAATCCACATTTTTGTAAATCTGCACTATCTCGTTATAATCAATGGGATTTCATTGCTTTTTTGGAAAAATCAGGTCTGCATTGGCAGGAAAAAACATTGGGGCAATTATTTTGCGATGAAAAATCAGGTGCAGTGCTGAATATGTTATTAGATGCGTGTCAGTCGGTAGCCATTCGACTGAATGCTAATGTTGAACACATTGCATATCAAAAACATTATACGATTACCACTAATCAAGGCGATTTTCAGTCATCATCACTGGTGATTGCCACGGGCGGGGCATCTATTCCAAAAATGGGTGCAACAGATTTTGGCTTGCAAATCGCCAAACAATTTGGACTTAAATCTATCAATTTTAAGCCTGCTTTAGTGCCATTTACTTTTCACCAAGATGATATTAATTGCTATTTTAAAGACTTATCGGGGCTGAGTATCGATGCAATTGTGCAGTGCAACAACCAAAGTTTTAGAGAAGGCGTGTTAATTACACATCGTGGTATTAGTGGCCCAGCAGTGTTGCAAATCTCTTCTTATTGGCAAAAAGGCGACACCATTACACTTAATTTGTTGCCTGATTTGGTGGCAAGTGATTGGCTGTTGAAAATGCGTGATAAACACCCAAAATCTGCATTAAAAACGCTACTTGGCACTTATTTTCCAAAGCGTTTGGCTGTGCGTTTTGCAGATACATTAACCCATAAGAATTTATCAGACAAAACACTAAGTCAAATTAAAAAAGACGATTTAATAACATTGGGTGAAACACTCAATCATTGGATTTTAACCCCTAACGGCACCGAAGGTATGCGTACCGCTGAGGTCTGCATTGGTGGCGTTAACACTAATGAATTGTCATCCAAAACTATGCAATCAAATAAGCAAAAAGGATTGTATTTCATTGGCGAAACAGTTGATGTAACTGGTTGGCTTGGCGGCTATAATTTCCAATGGGCTTGGTCATCAGGCTGGGCAGCAGGGCAGTATGTTTAAAAAATGATTGGCAAAATTTAATTTAATGAAAAGTGAATTCTTAATGTTACTCATATTTATACAAAGGTCTCTTATGCAAAGAATTTATTGTAATAATAAAAATTACAATATAATGGATTAATTAATTTATTAGTTCCACAGCAACGCCTCAGATTATTAAAGACAAAATCCCTGTGTCATTTGAAAGAATTGGCTATTAATGCGGCAGAAGCGGATGAAGGTGATGCAGATGATATGAAGGATTTGGCAGAATTAACCAGTAGGTTAATGCAAAATTGTTTGGCTTGCCATGAGGCTTTTACGGTTAATTATAGACCTTTATTTATTGGAGAAAAAGTGTTTAAATTCGGTGAAAAAGTAGCAGGTTATGATATTCCTGTTTTTAATGAGAGAGAAGTTAGGGCGGCGGCTGGAATCGTCTTCTTTTTTGCTTTTATAGCATTTATGAATGGTTTTTTAACGGGCAATAATGAGCCAACTAAACTAATGGTATCGGTCTTTTTGTTTGACTTTTTTATTCGTATTTTCATTAATCCAAAATATGCACCATCGATGATAATGGGTCGCTGGATGGTAAACAATCAAACGCCTGAATATGTCGGTGCACCACAAAAACGCTGGGCGTGGGCATTTGGGTTTTTCTTAGCAGCACTGATGTTTTATTTGGTGGTGCTGAACGATATTCGTGGACCTATTAATATTTTGACTTGCGCCTTATGCTTGGGTTTGTTATTTTTTGAAGCCGTGTTTGGTATTTGTGTAGGGTGCAAATTTTACAACATATTTCATAAAAATAGTGCAAAATATTGCCCCGGTGAATCGTGTGATTTAAGCAAAAAACGAGAGGCTATTCAAAGTTTAAATTTAGCACAAAGTATAATATTTTCACTTGCAATACTGATGATTTTTTACTTGGCATTTGGTGATATTATTGAATTTTTAATTTTTAACAAATAAGGAAAAAAATATGAAAAAACTAAAAACACTGTTCAGCTTATTAGCACTTGTATTGAGCTTTAACACAATGGCCTTGCTTGGCTTTAGTGAAGATAAAAAAGACACAGAAGCAAACAAAGAAAAAACCGCCGAAGAATGCGAAATTCCCACTTTTGCAAAAGCCATTGGACATGAAGACCAATGGTTATTACATAATGGTTGCCCGCCAAGAGAGAAAATTGAGGAAGTTGTTAAGTCTAAATAATTCTGCAAGCCTCGTCAAAATCAAGACGAGGTGAGCGAGGGAATAGTTTGTTTTTGTCGCCATAACCAATACCGCATAAGAAAATAGATTTGATTTTGCCGCCTGGGAAAAATTCATTATCTAAAGTGTCGGCGTTAAATCCACCCATTGGACCACAATCTAAATCGATAGACCGTGTTGCCATCATAAAATAAGCACCTTGTAGGGTTGCATTCATTTCACCTACGGATTTAATTTTTTCAGGTTTTCCTTCATACCAACTTTTAGCATCGGTGTGGGGAAATAGAAAGGGAAGTTTTTCGTAAAATTCAGTGTCATAGCCGATAATTGCCACCACAGGTGCAGTCATTGATTTTTCTACATTACCTTCATCTAAATGTGGCTTAAGCCTTTCTTTGGCTTCGTTGGATTGCACCAAAACAATGCGTGCAGGGCAAGTGTTAGCCGCAGTTGGGGCGAACTTCATTAGTTGGTAAATTTGGTTAATTTGCGTTTCAGATACTGGTTTATTCAACCAGCCATTATGACTTCTTGCTTTTGTAAATAAAGTGTCAAGTGCATCTTTGTTCAGCATTAAAATATCTCCTAAATAAATTATTTTTAATAAATTATGCTAGATTATATATTTTTTGATACAACACTCTCGGGAAAATTTAAAGACCACTTAATAAAAGTGGGAATAAAGTTTACAGTTGAAAATGATGATGGATTTGGATCGGTGCAGGGGGAAATTGTTGCTATTCCTGATGAAACTAGTGAGGATATATTAGATGAATTGCAAATTTTATATGATAAACTGCAAGACGAATTAGAACAAATACTTGAGGACAATGGCAATGGCTTGCTTATGAATGCAGCAGGTATGCAAGCTCAGCTCAAAGACGGCACAATGTGCACCTTAAGAGTAGAACCAACAATTGTAACACGCATCCTTACCGTATTAGAATTTGATGAATTACAGGCGTTTATTGATAACATAGCGCACAGTGTAGAAGAGCCCGATAGTGGGCATTTTTGTAAAAATATAGGAGAGAAACATGAGTGAATATTTTATTATTATGTCGTTTGAGTTAAATGAAAAAAGTTTAATTAATGATTGGATAGCTTTGTCAAAAGAGATCGATGAGGATATTGTTAAGGCCGATGGGTTTATTTCTCGTGATTCTGGTATTGATGAAAATGGGCGAGTGTATTGTTTAGTGAAATGGCAAAGCAAAACACATCAAGAAACCTTTAGGAAACTACTTGAATCAAGAGAAGAATGGTCACAAATGATGCAAAAATTTAGTAGTATTGTCAATATGGAAACCAGCACAAATCAAGCCATAGAAATTTTTTAAAGATGAAAAAGATTACGATTATCGGGTCAGGATTTGCAGGTTTAACTGCAGTTAGGATGCTTAGAAAAAAAGACAAAACAGCAGAAATTACACTGATTTCTCCAAAAGCAGAACTGGTGTATATGCCAAGTTTGATTTGGATACCCTCAGGTGCAGCAAAGAAAAAAGATGTTGTCGTGCCGCTGGATAATTTTTTTCAACGATTGAATGTTCATCATATGCCGGGCACAGTTATTGGCTTAGAAAATGAGGGTAGAACGACATTGTTAGGCAACAATGTTAGAATTGATAATGATGCGTTGATTATCGCCTCAGGCGGACGCTTTATTAAGAAATTACCTGGTATTGAGTATGCCATTACCCCTTGCGAAGGACTGAGTGCGGTACAAGAAATGCACAATAGAATAAAAACGATGAATGGTGGTAATATTGCCATTGGTTTTGCAGGCAATCCAAAAGAGCCGAGTGCAATGCGTGGCGGGCCGATGTTTGAATTTTTGTTTGGTTTAGATACACAACTTCGGCAAGAAGGTAGGCGTGATAAATTTAATTTAACCTTTTTTACCCCCGCAGAAAAACCCGGTGCTCGCTTAGGTGAAAAGGCGGTTAAAAAGCTGTTAAACGAGATGAAAAAGCGCAATATTGAATTTCATCTTGGGCATAAAATAAAAGCTTTTGAGTCCGACAAAGTCATTACTGAGGGGGGTGAGATTCCAACAGATTTGATTTTGTTTATGCCCGGAATGACAGGCAATACTTGGTTTGACAATACCGAACTTGCTCGTAGCGAAGGCGGATTGATTCAGGCGGATAAATTCTGCCAAACTTCACTCAAAAATGTGTTTGTTGCAGGCGATTCAGGCAGTTTTCCAGGGCCAGAATGGATGCCAAAACAAGCACACATGGCAGATCTACAAGCCGAAGCCGCCACCCACAATATGCTGGATGTACTTAATGGAAAGCCAGCGAGCCATACTTTTAAAATTGAATTAATGTGTATTGTTGATTCAAATAATAAAGGTATGTATATATCACGCACAATGACGGGCGGACTAGTGCTACCAAATTGCCGTTTGCTCCACCTTGCTAAACGCTTATTTGGCTGGTGGTATTTGCGTCAGTATCGATAAGGAGAAAAATATATGTCAGGTTGTTTATTTTGTAAAATTATTGCTGGAGATGTTCCTGTTGAAAAAATCTATGAAGATGAGGATGTTTTGGCTTTTCACGATATCGGCAAGCAAGCACCACATCATTTTTTGGTCATTCCAAAAATACACATTGCCTCATTAAATGCAGCAGACGATGCAGCGTTAATAGGTAAATTAAGTCTAACTGCTAGTCAAATTGCCAAGGATTTTGGCTTTGCTGATGAGGGTTATCGTGTCGTCATGAATTGCAATGATAATGGCGGACAAACAGTTTATCACATTCATCTTCATTGTCTAGGCGGGAGAGTGTTATCTTGGCCACCCGGATAAAACCTTATTTTTTGTGAGCAAAACAAATACTTGATAAGATAAAATGCCCTCTTTTTAGTGTATTTTATATTTCATAATGAGTAACGAATTTTTAGACAGACATATTGGCCCCAGTGAAGCAGATATTATTGCAATGTTGCGTGCAATCGGGCAAAATTCAATTGATGAAGTGGTATCAAAAACTGTGCCTAAGGGTATTTTGTTTGGCAATCGAATGGCACTTGATGAAGGGCTGAGTGAGCGAGATGCACTGGCTTTGGCAACCAAGTTGGCTGCTGAGAATATTATTGCTACAAATTTTATTGGACAAGGTTATTATGGCACACTAATGCCAAGCGTTATCCAGCGAAATATCTTAGAAAACCCCGGCTGGTATACGGCTTACACACCTTATCAAGCTGAGATTTCTCAGGGGCGTTTGGAAATGTTGCTGAATTTCCAGCAAATGATTGTTGATTTAACAGGGATGGATATTTCCAATGCATCGTTATTAGACGAGCCAACTGCTGCCGCTGAGGCGATGATGATGGCAAAACGAGCCAATCGTAAAAACAAATCTAACAAATTTTTAATTGACACTAATACCCACCCACAAACAATTACTATCTTACAAACACGCGCTAAACCACTCGGCATTGAATTGGTGGTAAAAACGATTCAAGACGACGATTTTTCCGATTGTTTTGCTGTTTTAATGCAATCACCGGGCACAAACGGCGAAGTGCGTGATTTAACTGCCGATATTGAAAAAGCCAAATCACAAAACGCTTTAACGATTGTCGCTTGCGATATTTTGGCACTTTGCCTAATGAAAACACCCGCTGAAATGGGTGCAGACATTGCTATCGGTAACTCCCAACGCTTTGGTGTCCCAATGGGTTTTGGTGGGCCTCACGCAGCATTTTTAGCCACAAAAGACACTTTCAAACGCATGGTTCCGGGACGCATTATCGGTGTTTCACAAGATGCACTTGGTAATCCTGCAATGCGTATGTCCCTGCAAACGCGTGAACAACATATTCGCCGTGACAAAGCCACCAGCAATATCTGCACCGCACAAGTTTTATTAGCAGTATTGGCAGCAGCTTATGGCATTTATCATGGTGCTAAAGGATTAAAAAAGATTGCCACCAAAATACATTTAAAAGCAGTAACCCTTGCCAACAGCCTTACCAAAGCAGATTTTAAGTTAGAAAATGAAGTATTTTTTGATACTATCACTATTAATAGTAATCAAGCAAAAACATTATTCCATCAAGCACAAGACCAAGGTATTAATTGTCGCTTGTTAAACAATACTCAACTTACCATTGCCATTGATGAAACCACCACCAACGCCGACCTATCGCAACTCGCTTCAATTTTCAACATAAACCTTACCCACAAGGCAATCCATCCCACCCTTAATATCACCAGAAATTCCCAATACCTAACACACCCAGTATTTAGCCTATACCACTCAGAAACTGAAATGATGCGTTACCTAAAGCGTTTAGAAAACAAAGACATTGCACTCAATCACTCAATGATTGCACTAGGATCTTGCACTATGAAACTGAATGCTGCCACACAAATGTATTCCATTTCTTTACCAGGTTTTTCCTCTTTGCACCCTTATGCACCTGAAAATCAAACCAAAGGCTATCAGCAATTATTTAAAGATTTGGAATACGCTTTAGCAGAAATTACAGGCTATGATGCAGTGTCATTACAGCCAAATGCAGGCTCTCAAGGTGAGTTTGCAGGATTACTTGCCATTCACGCTTATCACGATTCTCGTGGTGATTCGCATCGTAATATCTGCTTAATCCCCTCATCAGCACATGGCACAAATCCTGCCAGTGCAGTAATGGCAGGTATGCAAGTCGTCATTATTAAATGTGACGAATCAGGTAATATTGATATAAACGATTTGCAAATAAAAGCAGAAAAACATGCTAACAACCTTGCAGCTATTATGGTAACTTACCCCTCAACACATGGCGTTTTTGAAGTAGAAATACAAAAAGTATGTGACATTATTCACGCCAAAGGTGCACAAGTTTACTTAGACGGAGCCAATCTAAATGCCATGGTTGGCATCACTCGTATGGGTGAATTTGGTGCCGATGTATCACACATTAATCTCCACAAAACTTTTGCTATTCCCCACGGCGGTGGCGGTCCAGGTATGGGTCCTATCGGCGTAAAAGCACATTTAGCCCCATTCCTACCCGGTAATCCATTAGAAAAAAATTCAAACGCTGTATCAGCAGCAATGTTCGGATCCGCCTCAATTCTACCAATCTCATGGTCATATATTAAATTATTAGGCAAACAAGGTATGCAACGATCAACCGAAATTGCCATTCTTAGTGCCAACTACATTGCCAACGAACTTAAAGACTATTTTCCCATTCTATACCGCGGCGACCAAGGTTTAGTTGCACACGAATGTATCATTGACATCCGTCCCTTAAAAGAAAAAAGCAACATCTCTGAAGAAGACATCGCCAAACGCCTAATGGACTATGGCTTTCACTCCCCCACCATGTCATTTCCAGTTGCAGGCACACTAATGATTGAACCAACTGAAAGCGAATCAAAACAAGAAATTGATAGATTTATCACCGCTATGATCAGCATCCATGCCGAAATTCAAAAAGTAATTTCCAAACAATGGGACAAAGACAATAACCCCTTAAAAAACGCCCCCCACACCGCACTTGAAATGGCAGAAAATTGGATCTACCCTTATTCACGCACCACAGCATTCTACCCCGTTGACTCCTTAAAGCAAAACAAATACTTCCCACCAGTAAAACGCATTAACAATGTTTATGGCGACCGTAACCTATTTTGCACCTGCCCAGATATAGCAGATTTTGAAAACACCCCCAACTAAAAAATACAAGATATTACTTACACCGTAGGGAAGGGTTTGTAACCCTTTCTGAGACTGAGATTTAAACTTCACCCTAAGAATAATTACACTCTACATTATTTTGTTTAATTTTGAATCTAAATGATTAACATCATCTTGAGAAGGCCTTTTACTTTGAGAAAAATTCCCTTCAAACTCTTTAATTTTAGGCGTAATCATCTCAATTAACATATCACCAGCCCAACAGATAGTTGCCAGTAGCGGTGTAATGGTTGTGTTTACAATCCTAATGCCCCTGCTAGATTTGATATGGGCTTTATCTTGTTAATGGTGTTAAGTATTTATTATCTAATCAGAAGAAAACACCGACTTGCTCATTGAGTAAATCAAGCAAAGAAAAAAACCTTGTGAAAACGGGGCTTTTTTTTGAGTAAAGTTTGTTTGAATTGTGCTTTAAGGCGTGCACAAAAATGTTATTTTCTGCATTTCAATATTTGAGGTGTGAATTGAGAAATACACCCTTGTATTATCAACTTTTTTTAATAACAATCGCACTGAATAGTTTGAATATTTAAGTTAAAATAATCCAAACTTTCACCCCTCTAGGAACAGAATGAGCCAAATTGGACTTGAACAACAAAGCGTCGCACAATTTAGCGAGAATGCTTATCTTGATTATTCTATGTATGTCATTCTTGACCGTGCATTGCCGTTTGTGGGGGATGGGCTCAAGCCTGTTCAACGCCGTATCGTTTATGCGATGAGTGAATTGGGACTCAAATCTAGTGCTAAATTCAAAAAGTCTGCTCGGACTGTGGGTGATGTTTTAGGTAAATTTCATCCACATGGTGACAGTGCTTGTTATGAGGCGATGGTGTTGATGGCGCAGCCGTTTTCTTATCGTTATCCCTTTATTGATGGGCAGGGGAATTGGGGGGCACCTGATGATCCTAAGTCGTTTGCAGCTATGCGTTATACTGAAAGTAAACTATCCCGTTATGCAGATTTATTGCTTGGTGAAATTAATCAAGGCACGGTGGGTTGGGTGGATAATTTTGATGGTTCATTGCAAGAGCCTGAACATTTGCCAGCACAAGTGCCGAACCTTTTATTGAATGGCACTTCGGGTATTGCCGTTGGTATGGCAACGGATGTGCCACCGCATAATTTGACCGAAGTGGTGTCGGCTTGTATCCATTTATTAGACAACCCATCTGCTAATTTAGACGAAATTATGGGTATTTTACCAGCACCAGATTATCCAACTAACGCTGATATTGTTTCTAATATTGCTGACCTTAGACAGATTTACGAAACGGGACATGGTTCAGTCAAAATGCGTGCCACTTATCAAAAAGAAAAGGGCGAAATTGTGATTGAAACATTGCCTTTTCAGACTTCTGGGTCTAAAGTTATTACTCAAATCGCCGACCAAATGCGTAAGAAAAAATTGCCATTGGTTGAAGACATTCGTGATGAATCTGATCATGAAAATCCAACTCGAATTGTGATTGTGCCTAGGTCAAATCGTGTGGACACAGATGCACTAATGTTGCATTTATTTGCCACCACTGATTTAGAGAAAAATTACCGTGTCAATATGAATGTCATTGGTTTGGATGGCAAGCCACAGGTTAAGCCACTCATTCCAATGCTAAAAGAATGGCTGACTTATCGCACGCAAGTGGTTACCAATCGCCTAAACCATCGTTTGGATAAAATTTTGGCTAGATTGCACATTTTGGAGGGGTTGCTGGTTGCATTTTTGAATATTGATGAAGTAATTGCTATTATTCGCACAGAGGATAAGCCAAAGCCAGTATTGATATCGAATTTTAAACTGAGCGAAATACAAGCTGAAGCGATTTTAGAATTAAAACTTCGCCACCTTGCCAAGTTAGAAGAGATGAAAATCCAAGGCGAACAAAAAGAATTGGCAGAAGAAAAAGAAAAATTAGAATTGTTATTGTCAAGTGAGGCACGCCTAAAAACCTATATTAAGAATGAACTTAAAGCTGTTGTTAAAACCTTTGGCGATACAAGACGATCAAGTATTAAACCCAGTTCTCAGCAATCCCAAGCATTTAATGAAGATGACTTAATGCCTGCTGAAAATATAACCGTGGTATTAAGTGATAATGGTTGGGTGCGTAGCGCCAAAGGGCATGATATTGACTCAAGTGCGTTGAATTATAAATCAGGCGATGGTTATTTAACCAGTGCCAAAGGGCGTAGTAACAAAAATGCTATTTTCTTAGATTCAACAGGTCGTTCTTATTCATTAAGAGCCAATTCTCTACCCAGTGCCAGAGGGCAGGGTGAGCCACTAACAGGTCGATTAACCCCACCATTAGAAGCCAATTTTGTAGATGTTATCATGGGTGATGACAGTCAAAATATTTTATTAGCCTCAAATGCAGGTTATGGCTTCATTACCACCATAGGTGATTTACTGTCAAAGAAAAAAGCTGGCAAGGTGTCGTTATCTTTATCAGGCAATGCCAAAGTAATGCGAGTTATCAAGGTTGATGATTTAGAAAATCAGTTTGTTGCGGTAACCACCAATCGTGGCAGGTTATTGGTATTCCCAATCTCTGAATTGCCAGTTTTATCAAAAGGTAAGGGTAATAAATTAATTCAAATTCCATCAAAAGAAATGAAATCTGGAGAAGAATTTGTCGTTAGTATCTGTGTTTTACTAGAAACCCAAAATCTTAAAGTAACCGCAGGAAAACGCCATTTAACCATTAAATTTCAAGATTTAAACAATTATATTGGCAAGCGTGCTAGACGGGGTAACTTGTTACCAAAAGGGTATCAAAATCTATCAAAAATTGAAAAATCTGATTAAACTTTTTTAAAAATGGTATAATTTTTTTCAAATAAAATAAACAAAGGAAATGATGAAAAAGTTAAATCTAAGCGTGTTGTTATTAGTAGTTTTTGTGTTAGCAGGTTGTGGCGGTAGTGATGGTAATCCTAATCCTGATTCCAATAAAGGACTGATACCACCAAAACATATTGAAGTAATCAAATAGGAGAAATAATAATGAAAAAAATATTAATCATATCGTTATTTTTATTTGGGCAACAGGCATTTTCTGAGGTTATTCCAAGTGATCAATTAACAGGAATTTATAAAAATCAAGGTAAAACAAATACTTATAAAATTAATGAGGTAGAATCGGGGTTAAACTTTGTTAATAGTATTTTGTGCTATTTACACTCTCTTCGTAGTGAAGAGTTTGTGAATAAAGGTAATTATGCAGTATGGACGAGTGGCAATTTATGTGATAAAAAATCAAATAATCCAAGCATTATTAAAGCAGTAGTTAATGTAAGTAAAACTGGTGATAAGCAAGTAGTCAAGGCAAAAGCCTCAGTATCATCAAATAATATTAAAGTTAGGTTAAATATGGAAATTCGTGCTTCTGCAACCAAGGCTAATCCATTGGGTGATTTGACATTAAATTGGAAAAGTACTAATGACGAAGTGGAGTATGCCATAAATGGTGTTTTGGAAATTAGTAATGGAAAAATTCAGGTTGTTTCTTATGAAGACGATCAGCTACTTGATTTCTTTGTTAGCGATGTTGCTAAGAAACAAGGCTCTTTTTTGATGAATGATATGCAAAGAACTTTTGCATTTAATGATGATTTTATCAAAACTACCACCACTTGTTTCGACAGAAGTCAACCGACCTCTACAGTTTGGGGTTACCATGTTTATGCATATATACCCGGTGCCACTCCGAATACTGTTAAATTAGATCTTAATGGTATTCCTCCATTTGCTTTTTCTTATAAAGATGATGAGGATAATGTCAAACACGGCTATGTAAATTACCATTACACTTATTTAAGTGGCAATCGCCCAGACACAATTGTTAGTACAAGTGGGGACAATAAAGGGACAACCTACACAGTTACATATGCTAATAATTACATTGATAAACTAACAACGGTTAACGGAATTGAACAAGGTATTGTTAAGTCGATTGAGTTTGATAAGTCAGCAATAACAGCGACAGATATTCGCTCAAATGTAGCACCAACATCAGTAATTTATTTTAATAGTGAGCTTATTAATCTTTTTAAAATTGCAGAGGAAGGAGAGGTAGAGATCCTTTCGTTGAAAGATGGCGTAGTGCTTATTGGAAAAGATGATAATAAAAAATATATCGTCAAAGCTGAAGATGTAACGGTTGCTTACAAAGTTACGGATTTTAGTAATTGCAATGATTTAGTATTGCCTACTTATACACCGCCTAGTATTACACCTAGTGCG
>NZ_CAHJWD020000204.1:15867-29033 GCF_903642095.1 Bathymodiolus brooksi thiotrophic gill symbiont
GGAAATTCGTGCTTCTGCAACTGAGGCTAATCCATTGGGTGATTTAACATTAAATTTTAATGGTACTGACGAAATGGGGGATATCATAAATGGTGTTTTGGAAACTAGTAAAGGAAAAATTCAGGTTGCTTTTTATAAAGACGGTCAGCTAATTGCTTCCTTTGTTAACAATGTTGCTAAGAAGCAAGGCTCTTTTTTGATGGATGTGCAAAAAACTTTTGCATTTAATGATGATTTTATCAAAACTACCACTACTTGTTTTGACAGAAGTCAACCGACCTCTGAAGTTTGGAATTATCATGTTTATACATATATACCAAGTGCCAATCCGAATACTGTTAAATTAGATCCTAATGGCATTCCTCCATTTGCTTTTTCTTATAAAGATGATGAGGATAATGTCAAACACGGCTATGCAAAGCCCCATTACACTTATTTAAATGGCAATCGCCCAGGCACAATTGTTAGTACAAGTGGGGACAATAAAGGGACAACCTACACAGTTACATATGCTAATAATTACATTGATAAACTAACAACGGTTAACGGAATTGAACAAGGTATTGTTAAGTCGATTGAGTTTGATAAGTCAGTAGCAATAACAGCGACAGATATTCGCTCAAATGTAGCACCAACATCGGTATATGATTTTAATAGTGAGAGTATTAGTCTTTTTAAAATTGCAGAGGAAGGAGAAGTAGAGATCCTTTCGTTGAAAGATGGCGTAGTGCTTATTGGAAAAGATGATAATAAAAAATATATCGTCAAAGCTGAAGATGTAACGGTTGCTTACAAAGTTACGGATTTTAGTAATTGCAATGATTTAGTATTGCCTACTTATACACCGCCTAGTATTACACCTAGTGCGATAGATGTAGATAATGTGTCCGATAGCAACATTGATAAAGTCAGTGTGATTGATGGTGTTATACAATAAAATTTAGTTTTATTGCAAGTAAGAACTAAAAAAGCCTTATCCAGTTGATAAGGCTTTTTTAATGCTTGTAGTATTAAAAGTGCTATTTTATGTGCTTTATAAATTGTGATGGGTTGACTAATACAGTGGCTTCATATTGGTATAATAGTTTCTTTTTCCAATTTTTCCGAATTATGTTCGTCTTAAAAATTGTCACAGATTTTGGTGCAGCACATTCCTTAAGGGACTATCCGGGTGATTGTGCACGCTTGCATGGTCATAATTGGGGTGTTGAAGTGTCGGTTGAAGCGCAAGAGCTTGACGCTTCGGGTATTGCGATTGACTTCCGTGAGATTAAAAAACAAACCAAAGCTATAGTCAAAAGACTGGATCATCAATATTTAAATGAAATCTCTCCTTTTGATATACTTAACCCAACTGCTGAAAATATTGCAAAGTATTTTTATCAAGCGGTTGGAAAATTAATTAATAACCAAAATGTTCGTGTTTCCGAAGTGATTATTTGGGAAACACCGAGAGCATCTGTGTCTTATTCGGAGTAGTTATGAACGCATCTAGTTTACCTGATACACAAAACAACCCAGATTCCCGTCAAATTGTTATTGACAAAGTGGGCATTAAAGATATTTCACACCCAATTATTTTTATTGACCGTGATGGCAAGAAAAACCCAACAGTTGGTAATTTTACAATGACGGTTGAACTGCCAGAGCATGTAAAAGGTACGCATATGTCTCGTTTTATTGAGATTTTAAATGAGGGGCCTTGTGAATTTAATAGTGAGAATTTTAATAAAATTATTGACAAAGTGCGTGAAAAACTAGAATCCAAAACAGCACACATTGTTTTAGAATTTCCTTTTTTTCGCACCAAAAAAGCCCCTTCTTCGGGAGTTGAATCCTTAATGGATTACCAAGTAACTTTATACGGAATTTTGAATCAAGGCATCTCTGAAGTGATGATGAAAGTTGTGGTGCCAGTTACCAGCCTTTGCCCGTGTTCAAAGAGTATTTCAAAATATGGTGCACACAATCAGCGCTCACATATTACTATTAAAGTGAGAATTGCCAAAGGCAAAACTTTGTATTTAGAAGATTTGATTGAACTAGCAGAACAAAAAGCATCGTGTGAATTGTATGCTATTTTAAAGCGTGATGATGAAAAAGTTGTTACTGAAAGAGCGTATGAAAATCCTGCATTTGTTGAAGATTTGGTGCGTGATATTGCTGTTGGTTTAAATATTAATGACAATCTTGATTACTATCGTTTAGAATCAGAAAATTTTGAATCAATTCACAATCATTCAGCTTATGCAGTTATTGAGAACTATAAATGTTAAAAAAAATATTACAGAAAATTAGCAATATTCGCATTACCAAAGCAGAGTCTATCACACCACCAATTGCATATATTAAGCGTTACGAGGTGCAAAAGCCTGAGTCTGATTTTATTGTTGATGCACGCCAAACCATTGCCAATATTATCAAAGGTAAAGACAAGCGCTTACTTGTTGTGGTTGGGCCTTGTTCTATTCACGACCCCAAAGCAGCAATGGAATATGCTGAAAAATTGGCAAAGTTACGAGAGGAATTAAAAGACGATTTGTTTATTGTAATGCGAGTGTATTTTGAAAAACCACGCACCACTATTGGCTGGAAAGGCTTGATTTATGATCCCGATTTGGACGACAGTTGTAACATGGAAAAAGGCTTTGGTGTAGCGCGTAAATTATTACTGGATTTAGCCAAATTGCGCTTGCCCACGGCAACTGAGTATTTAGATCTTATTACTCCGCAATATATTTCTGATTTAATTTCATGGGGTGCCATTGGTGCCCGCACCACTGAAAGTCAAACACACCGTGAATTGGCATCAGGTTTGTCTTGTCCTGTTGGTTTTAAAAATGGCACAGATGGCGGTGCTCAAGTGGCAATTGATGCGGTGATTTCTGCTGGTAATCCCCATATGTTTTGGTCGATTAATAAAAAAGGTATGATTAATCGATACACAACTTCGGGCAATTCCAATTGCCATATAATTTTGCGTGGTGGTAGTGATAAAACTAATTACGATAGCACTAGTGTTCAAAAAACTATTACACAACTTTCTAATGCGGGTTTGCCTGAACGATTAATGGTTGATTTTTCACATGCCAATAGTGAGAAAAAGTTTAAAAATCAAATCAAAGTTGGCGTAGATGTTGCCAAGCAAATTAGTGCAGGTTCTGAACAGATTTTTGGGGTAATGATTGAGTCGCATCTCAACGAAGGTAGCCAGCGTGTTGCACCGTTAAAAACACTTCAATATGGCGTTAGTATTACCGATGGTTGTATCAATTGGAATGATACTGAAAATCTATTGAAAACTTTGGCAAATGCTATTCAAGAAAAAAACGCATAAACAATTGATTTTTAATAACTTTTTATAGAAAATAATTGAAAAATTATAGTTGTGAATTGCGTGCCTTTGGGGGTAAAATATAGGCAATTTAATTATTCCTTTTTTGTATGTCTGATGATATTGATAATCCCCAGGATTTAAACGACAGTTTCGAGCCAAACTTCCCAGTAGTTACTATTGAAGATGAGATGCGAGATTCCTATTTGGAATATGCAATGAGTGTCATCGTCGGTCGTGCTTTGCCTGATGTTCGAGATGGGTTAAAACCCGTGCATCGCCGTGTCCTGTATGCAATGAATGTGCTGGGTAATGACTACAACAAAGCCTATAAAAAATCTGCCCGTATTGTTGGTGATGTGATTGGTAAATATCATCCACACGGTGATACGGCAGTATATGACACGATTGTTCGCATGGCACAACCATTTTCAATGCGTAGCATTCTGATTGACGGTCAAGGTAACTTTGGCTCGGTTGATGGCGACCGTGCTGCTGCAATGCGTTATACAGAAATTCGCATGGCAAAACTTTCGCATGAATTATTGCGAGATTTAGAGAAAAAAACCGTTGATTTTATTGACAACTACGATGGATCTGAATCTGAGCCAAGTGTATTGCCAACCCGTGTACCGAATCTTCTCGTTAATGGTTCATCAGGTATTGCAGTTGGTATGGCGACTAACATCCCACCTCATAATTTAAGAGAAGTGATTGATGCTTGCTTGCGGGTGATTGATAATGACCACATAACCATTGATGAATTGTTAACAATAATGCCAGGGCCTGATTTTCCAACTGCTGGTATTATTAATGGTGCTAGTGGTATTCGTCAAGCCTATGAAACTGGCAAGGGCAAAATTTATCTTCGCTCTGTTTCTCATGTTGAAGGGGAAGACAAACAAAGCATTGTCGTAACAGAATTGCCATATCAGGTAAATAAAGCCAAGTTGATTACCAAGATTGCTGAATTGGTCAAAGATAAAAAAGTGGACGGCATTACAGGACTTAGAGACGAATCCGATAAAGACGGTATGCGTATGGTGGTTGAGCTTCGTCGTGGCGAAGTACCAGAGGTAATGTTAAACAATTTATACAAACTTACCGAGATGCAAACTGTTTTTGGCATTAATATGGTTGCCATTGACAAAGGTATGCCAAAGTTAATGACGCTAAGAGGCGTGTTAGATGCCTTTATTGCTCATCGCCGTGATGTTGTTACTCGCCGTTCTATTTTTGAATTAAACAAGGCTAGAAATCGTGCACACATCTTAGAAGGTTTGTCGGTTGCACTTAGTAATATTGATGAAATCATTGAAATGATTAAAGCCGCTGAAAACCCAACTGAGGCGAAAGTAAAATTAATTGCTCAAACTTGGCAGGGCAGTGTGATTAAAGATTTGATTGGCGATCGTGATATGTCATTATTTAAGCCAGAAGAATTACCACCTGAACTCGGTTTGCAAGCCAGTGGCGACTACCAACTTTCACAAAAGCAAGCGCAAGCCATTCTTGATTTAAAACTTCATCGTTTAACGGGTTTAGAAAAAGATAAGATTTTTGATGAATTTAATGAACTGTTAGAACAGATTAAATATTTATTAGATATTTTGCAAAATCCTGAAAAACTGATGCAAGTGATTCGTGATGAGTTAATGGAAATTCGTGAGAACTTTTCCAATGACAGAATGACCAAGATTATTGATAATAAAATTGACTTAACATTAGAAGATCTTATTGCCCAAGAAGAACGCGTAGTAACCTTATCTCATGGTGGCTATATTAAGGCGCAATCACTCAGTGATTATCAAGCACAACGCCGTGGTGGCAAAGGAAAAGCCGCCACCAAAATGAAAGATGAGGATTTTGTTGATCAGTTATTTGTAGCAAATTCACATGATACTGTATTGTGCTTTTCCTCTACAGGTAAGGTGCATTGGCTTAAAGTATATGAGTTGCCAATGGCATCACGCATCGCACGAGGTAAGCCGATTGTTAATTTATTACCACTTGAAAAAGAAGAATCAATTAACGCCATTTTGCCAGTGTCTGAATTTAGTAACGACCAATTTGTCTTTATGGTAACCAGTAGTGGCACCTGTAAAAAGACATCGTTAACCAACTTTGCCCGCCCAAGAAAAGGCGGCATCATTGCTATTGACCTCAGAGACGGCGATAAACTTGTTGGCGTTGATATTACCTCAGGCGAGCAAGACATTATGTTATTTTCAGCCAATGGTAAATCTATTCGCTTCAAAGAATCTGATGTTCGTGCTGTTGGCAGAACTGCTATTGGTGTGCGAGGTATGAAGTTAAAAGAGGATGAAATAGTTTCAGCCATTGTCACAGACGGTGAAGATTCAATCTTAACCGCCACCGAAAAAGGTTTTGGCAAACGCACCGCACTTGATGAATATCGCTCTCAAGCACGAGGCGGATTAGGCGTTATTTCCATTAAAACCAGCGACAGAAATGGTAAAGTCGTTGGTGCCATCCAAGTAACTGATGAAGATGAAATGATGCTCATTTCTAACAAAGCTACTCTTGTTAGAGCAAGAGCAGCCGATGTTTCTATTATCGGTAGAAACACGCAAGGCGTTACCCTTATCAAAATTGCCAAAGGTGAAAAATTAGTTTCCGTTGCCAAGATTGCTGAAACTGAAGATGATGAAACGCCTGAGAACGAGACAGAAGCAGAACAATAAAGATAAAAAATGCAGTTTTAATGGTATTTAATAAAGCAGAAGAAGTAATGAACTGCACGCCTATTTTTAGCCAAGAATAGGGTATATTTTGGCATTTAACATCTGTTTTTTACAATGGTTATGTTATTAAAATCAGTATAGTTTAAGGGTATTTTTAGCGATTTTATTGTTATGTCATTTTTAAAAAATGGTATTAATTTGCCGGTTATATCAAATTTATAAAATCAAAAATACAACCTGCCTTAGCCAAATCAGAAATGAAAGAGGCTGCAGGTCGCATAAAACTGCCTTCTTTAAAGACCAATCGAGAACACATCCAAATAATTATAAAGAAACACAATTAATTATAAATCGTTGTATAATAAAAAATTGTGAGGAAGGATATTTTGATCAATCATTATTAGCCTGTCAGATTAATAATGTTGTCTATTCTTAGGAGCAACTATTTAATTAATAATTTTAAGGAAAATAATATGAATCTAATAAAAACAACACTGGCTGCATTTTTACTGCTATCACTAACCACACTAAATAGTGCTTTTGCAGCCCCTAAATATATTGTTGACAGCAATAATTCAGTAGTCAATTTCAGCACTATAAAAAAACAATATGTTGTTGAACCTGCGGTTTTTGAAGGCGTAACAGGATCAATTTCTGCTTTAGGAAAGGTGGAAATAAACATTGACCTAAGCAGCGTAAATACGAATATATCAATCAGAGACCAAAGAATGAAAGATTTGTTTTTTAAAGTTGCTAAGTTCCCTCAGGCGACTATTAAAGCAACCATTGACATGAAAAAACTCAAGTCAATTCGCTATTATAAAAGAATGGAAATACCCGCTATTTTGGAATTTTATGGCGTTAGTAAAAAGATAAAATTAGATGTTTTAATTGCGAAAGTTTATAAAAAGAAATTGCTAGTTACCTCTATGAAGCCAATCATTATAAATGCTAACGATTATGGCGTTCCTGCTAAGAATTTAATTGCTTTATCAAAAACAGTTGGCGGTTTAAGTCTTTCCGACAAAGCGGCAGTTAATTTTGTCTTAAGTTTTGCACACAAATAAAACACCAAATATCAGGCTTTAAGATTACTTTTTGTCCGCAACAAAATCTAGCACAGTGGCATTGATGCAAAAACGACGCATATCATTTGGCCCGTCTTCGAATACATGACCTAAGTGGATACCTGTGCTTTTTGAGATGATTTCAGTGCGGTTCATACCGTAATTATTGTCGGGTTTTTCGATGGTAGCATTGTCAATGGCTTTGGTAAAACTTAACCAACCACTTTTGGAATTAAAGCGATTATCAGTGTCAAATAGTGCCACACCTGAAAGTTTGTCCACAAATACACCATCAGGCGTGTTTTTGAAAATATCGTATTTTTCACAAAACCTACTTTCGGTGCCTTGATTAAAGGCAATATCAAAGGCTTTAGAATCGCCAAGTTTGAATTTCCCTAAGGCTTTGTAAAATTCTTTGGGTGCTAAATACCCCTGAAAACCCGAATGCTCTACGCCATCTTCAATGAATAAAATAGTAGGCGTGGCAAAGGTTGGTGTTTTGATTGTATAACCTTTAAGATTATGTGCAAATGCACTTCTAATGGGAATACTACCCTTGTAATTATTCAATACTTTTTGCTTAAATGCAACACAATAAGGGCAATAAGCATCGGATTCAATCACCACGATTTCCTTGCCTTTTATAGGTTTTAAAATAAGGTTTTTCAAATGTTCGTTATAAGTGCCATTAAGTTTTTCTTTAATCTCGCCTTTGTCAGCAAACACCACCCCTGTTTTATGATTAGGACAGTAACCATTAGGGTTATTGGCTAAATAGTTTTGATGACGATCTTCTGCTGGCCAAAATTTGTCCAAAGGTTTTAACTCAGTAACAATTTTACCAAAACCTTGTTCGCTTAATAATTGTTGATACGCATCTTTGGTATTGAGTGCAATTTCCTTTTGCTCCTCGTTTGTCCAATAAATAGCAGAACGGTAATTGTTACCTTTGTCATTACCTTGCCCATCGGTTTGTGTGGGGTCGTGCAATTCCCAGAAATTTTTAATTAAAAATTCGGTAGAAACCAGTTTTGTATCGTAAATGACTTTGACGACTTCGGCGTGATTAATAATATTTTTATCATCCTTTTTGTTATTTGTTTCATCCTCTTCTTCGTCTTCCTCTTCATCACTCCAAGGAATTTTTTTAAGTATATTTAGAAAATTAAAGGCTTTGCTGTCATCTTTATTTGCCAATACTTGGTGGTAAGTTGGGTCGTTATAATTACCGCCAGCGTAACCAGAAGTTACCTCAATTACACCTGATATTTGTTCAAAATTCTTTTCTACACCCCAAAAACAACCTGCTGCAAAGACAATTTCTAATAACATTTATCCCCCTTTTTTTACAATTAAAAAAAACCATATCACCAGCCAAATCGTATAAAATTTTGGTTGTTGAGTTAACTTTAACATAACATTTTATCAAATAAAAGGAGAAAATAATGCCAACTTATGAATGTAAAGAATGTGGTATGAGTGTCAATGCAACTTGTGGAAAATGTGATGCGCCATTAATAGATGGAAATTTAGCACTAGAAGATGGGTCAAGTGTGCAAATATCAGAATGTCCAAATGGCCATGGAAAAATCAAATCACCAATGTGTTGCGGTAAAGATATGAGTTGTCCAATTTAAAGACTGTATGATATTTTTTTAAAACGACCTTAATAGGTCGTTTTTTTTCGGCTAATGCTCACGGGTAGCGGAGAAAACTAGGTTTGGATGTCGTTCTATAGTAAGTTGTAAATTAACCGTAGATGGCGCCAAATAAGTGAGAACGCCAGCAGAATCGACTGCCACATTGTTGCCTGCTTTGCTTTTGAGTTGCTCAATGTCTTTGTCACTGCCTGTTATCCAGCGTGCTGTGGCAATATTAATGGTTTCAAACTGGCAATCAACCCCATATTCATATTTCAAGCGGTGGGCAACCACATCAAATTGCAAAACACCAACTGCACCGAGAATTTGCGAATTATTGATTATTGGGCGAAATACTTGGGTTGCTCCTTCTTCTGAGAGTTGATTTAGACCCTTTTGTAAGGCTTTGGCTTTGAGCGGGTCTTTTAAAACAGCACGACGAAATAATTCTGGGGCAAAGTTTGGAATGCCTTGAAATGAGAGTTTTTCACCTTGGGTAAAAGTATCGCCAATACTAATACCACCATGATTGTGAATGCCAATCACATCGCCCGCATAAGCCACTTCTGCCGAAGAGCGTTCACGCGACATAAAAGTAACTGCATTGGCGATTTTGATTTGTTTGCCCGTAGACACTTGCAAAACCTTCATACCTTTTTTATACTGCCCACTTACCAACCGCATAAAAGCAAGACGGTCATGGTGTTTTGGATCCATATTGGCTTGAATTTTAAACACAAAGCCAGTGAGTTTATCTTCCTCAGGCTTGACTTCTCGGATATCTGATTCACGATTTTTTGGCGTTGGTGCATATTCAAGAAAACCATCTAGTAAATTTTGAATACCAAAATTTGAGATGGCTGAGCCAAAAAATACGGGCGTTTGCTTGCCCGCTAAAAATTCATCCAAATTAAATGGCGTGGTAGTTTCACGAATAAGTTCAACCTCTTCACGCATTTCAAGCACCATATCTTCACCTAAAATTTCATCAAGTTGAGGGTTATTAACGCCGTCAATAATAATATTCTCACCAATCTCAGAATTCTTCCCTGTTTCATATAAATAAACTTTGTCCTCAAGTAAATGCACCACACCTTTAAAACGCTTGCCCATACCAATTGGCCAAGTAATAGGTGCACATTCAATATTCAGCACAGTTTCCACTTCATCCAGTAAATCAATGGGCGTTTTGCCTTCACGGTCAAGTTTGTTGATGAAGGTCAAAATTGGCGTGTCTCGCAAGCGGCACACTTCCATCAATTTAATGGTTCGCATTTCTACACCTTTGGCAACATCAATTACCATTAACGCTGAATCTACTGCGGTTAATGTGCGATAAGTGTCCTCGGAAAAATCCTCATGCCCCGGCGTGTCTAGTAAATTAATCACATGATTATCATACTCAAATTGCATGATGGACGAAGTGATGGAAATCCCCCTTTCTTTCTCCATCTCCATCCAGTCTGAAGTAGCGTGAGTATTGGATTTTCTGGCTTTCACACTGCCTGCTGTTTTGATTACACCTGCATAAAGTAGCAGTTTTTCGGTAACTGTGGTTTTGCCCGCATCAGGGTGGGAAATAATCGCAAAAGTGCGGCGTTTGGAAATTTCAGATACCATTATTTAATAATAAGCGTAACGCTCGCTTCATCAAACATTGCTTTTGAGAGTTTAAAGCTGTCGTTCCAGCAATCAAGTTCTTTGGATTTTTTTACCACCACTTTTTTAATGCCAACTTGAATAATACCTTTGGCACATTCTGAGCAAATAGGCAATCCATAAACATATAAGGTTGCCCCATCAAGCGAAGTGCCAGAATAAGTGGCGTTATAAATTGCATTCATCTCAGCGTGAACCACAAACTTGTATTTAGTTTTCCTATCATTATAGCGTTCATCAGAGTCATTAATATTGCGTGGAAAGCCATTAAACCCTTGGGACAAAACCTCTTTTTTACTGCCAACAATAACTGCACCAACTTGAGTGGACGGGTCTTTTGACCAAGTGGCAATTTCCTTTGCTAACGATAAATAGCGTTCATCCCATTTATTTAATATATCCATAATCAGCGTATTTTAATAGAAGCCAGACTGATTAGCACCAAAATTAAGGTAATCATCCAAAAACGCACGATAATTTTCGGCTCAGACATTCCTTTTTTCTCAAAATGATGATGCAAAGGTGCCATCAAAAAAATGCGCTTTTTAGTGCGCTTATACCACGCAACCTGAATTAATACTGAGAGCGTTTCAGCAACAAAGATACCGCCCATAATAAACAGTAAAATTTCTTGACGAACAACAATGGCAATAACTGCCAAAATCGCACCCAACGCCAATGAACCAACATCGCCCATAAAAACCTCAGCAGGATAAGTGTTAAACCATAAAAAACCCAACCCCGCACCAACCAAAGCAGCACAAACAACCACCATCTCGCTGGCAATCGGCATAAAAGGCATATTTAGATATTCAGCAAAATGATAATTACTGCCAATATAGGCAAAAACCGCCAAAGCCCCTGCAATCAAAACAGTTGGCATAATCGCCAAACCATCCAAACCATCGGTTAGATTAACCGCATTAGAACTGCCGACAATCACAAAATAAGACAACACAGCCAAGCCGATAGCACCTAATGGCACAGTCAAATCTTTAAAGAAAGGAATTAGCAAATCAGTGGAGATTGCTTGCTCGGTGTTACTCACTATCCATAACGAAATTGCAATTGCACTAAACGATTGTGCCAAATATTTTTGTTTGGCGTTCAAGCCATTGGCAGATTTTTTGCTAATTTTTAAGTAATCATCAATAAAGCCAATCACCCCAAAAACCAACGCAACCACCACCACAATCCAAAGATAAACATTGTGTAAATTACCCCACACCAGCACGCTGCTAATAAAAGAGAATAAAATTAAGATACCACCCATAGTTGGCGTACCCGCCTTAGACAAGTGTGATTCTGGGCCATCGTGGCGAATAATTTGAGCAATTTGATATTGCTGTAATCGATTGATAAACAAACGACCTAAGGCGAGCATAGTAAACAAAGACATCAACATTGCTAAAATTGCACGAAGTGTCAAATATTGTAGAACATTAAAACCCGAATCAAATTGAGTAAGGAAATTAATGAACTCTAGGAACATATTATTTACTTATTGATATAAGCTCCAAATTCACAATCACAAACGAACCTTTTGGCATAATATTGATATCATCACGCATAATAACAGTGCGTTTTTCACCGACTTTCATCCCTAATATCGATTGTTCAATGTCATTATGAATGGTGCCATCGCCTAAGGTAAAAGTTATTATTTCTTTAATTTCTTTAACTTCTTTGACTTCTTTAATTTCTTTGTTACTTATCCTAAATGATATGTTAACTTTTACCACATTGCCTGTGTTTGATTTTGCACCAGTTCCCGCTTGATTAACTTGTATAAAGTGTCTGCTGTTTCTAGCTTTTGCATTTGGATAGTTTTTTTTAACAAACTTAGTCAGTTTTTCGTTATTTTTAACTAAATATTTTTTACTTTGTGCTTGAAAAGCCGCTTCATCCGTTTGGAATTTTTTAGCCTCATCACCAATCCGAATAATATTTAACTTACGAATAAAATCCTCTTGTTTAATGCTATTTACCACTTCCATACCTTTAACCACACGCCCAAAAACTGTATGCTTGTCATTCAAATGCGGCGTTGCCGTATGCGTAATAAAAAATTGTGAACCATTAGTTCCCGGCCCTGAATTTGCCATAGATAAAATACCACCACTATCATGCTTTAAATCACTAAATTCATCCGCAAATTGATAACCCGGACCGCCTGTGCCATTGCCCTTAGGATCGCCACCCTGAATCATAAAATTATCAATCACTCGGTGGAATTTTAAGCCATTATAAAATGGCTTACCTATTTTGACATTTGAACGCTTTGTGCCTTCTGCCAAACCAACAAAATTAATCACCGTCAACGGCGCTTTTTTATAAGCAAGTTGAACGATAATATCACCTTGGTTAGTGTGTAAATTAGCATACAAACCATCTGCTAATTTTGCCTGTGATTGAATTGATAAAAAAAGAGTGAAAAACGCAATTAAAATTCTCATAAGATAATACCCGATACAAAAGTGGTTATGATACCTAAAATCACAGTAAAATGCATTCTCATAATTTTAAAAATTTAATAAAGAGTGTATTATGTCATTATTGATTACCGATGAATGTATTAACTGCGATGTTTGTGAGCCAGAATGCCCAAACGAAGCGATTTTTATGGGCGATGAAATCTATGAAATAGATGGAGACAAGTGCACCGAATGCGTTGGTCATTTTGACGAACCACAATGCGTAGAAGTTTGCCCAGTTGATTGTTGCCTATCTGACCCAAATCGTGTTGAAACTGAAGTAGGGG
>NZ_CAHJWD020000205.1 GCF_903642095.1 Bathymodiolus brooksi thiotrophic gill symbiont
CTGCTCAAAAGCTTTGATGAATACCAGAGTACAACACAAATTCTAACACGACGTCCTTCTTACGCTTTGTAGACAAACGAGCGATTTATCGATGGTATAATCTCGTTCACACATGTGCCGGTGAATGTGACTGACTTTTCCATTGGCAGCATAAATGGTGTGTGACACTTTCCGCAAACGTAAATATAAATTACCGTCTTCCAATCAAAGTATACTACCGTATTTGTAATCTTAGACATATCAGAATCGAAATAAATCATGGAAGCATGAATGTGTTTTGAGTTTTAACATGGGTTGGCGGATATTAGTAAATTTTATCCCTCTGGCTCGGGATAAAATACTAATATCCAACAATCCATGTTAAAACTCAAAACACATTCTGGCTTCCATGATTTATTTCTTAATTAGCGGGTCATTTTAACTGAGCCTGAATCACTCACCTGGTCACTTATACAGTTTATGTTCAATAAAGTATAGATTTTGTTAAAAAAATATTTTATAAATTTCGAATTTAACAAATAAATATATGATTTTTGATTCTGTCACATCTCTCCAACAATAAAAGTTATAACAAATCAGCGGGGAACCTCCAATGTAACGAAGGAATGCGAGGTAGCTAATTTTCATGGGCAAACTTCTGTTGCTTATGCTTATGTTTGAATGGTGCCAGGTAGTTTATTTTCATGGATAACACTTTGACACCTGTGTCATACATTGAACAGATGTAAGGTAGCTTATTTTCATGGAAAACGTCAGGACTCCTATCCAATGTAACGAAGGAATGCGAGGTAGCTAATTTTCATGGACCATGAAACGAAGAAATGAGAGGTAGCTAATTTTCATGGGCAAACTTCTGTTGCTTATGCTTATGTTTGAATGGTGCCAGGTAGTTTATTTTTATGGATAACACTTTGACACCTGTGTCATACATTGAACA
>NZ_CAHJWD020000206.1 GCF_903642095.1 Bathymodiolus brooksi thiotrophic gill symbiont
CCATGCAGAAGTCTAACATAATGCCAACTTTAAAGCATTAACATTACAAAGCTGGTTTTTGTACAATACCTGCCAGTCGCTTAGGGGAAAAATACTTATTTTGATTTCCCTTTCTTATAAGGATAGTCAGACAACAAAATATACGAGATTTAGATTAATTTTCTTCAAGTTAATCGATAAGTACTCGCTAGGATGATATATTTTATTTATTCTTGCAGGTCTAGGATGTTTTGTAAACAGTACTATTTTATTTGCGAGGTTGTGTCACAATATCCTTGGAAGTTGGAACTACTATAGATGAATATTCACACGATCTCTCATTATTTTCAAGATCTACGGGATACATGCAGTCATAAATTATTTTCCTAACCAACAAATTCACGAAAACTTCCTTACGACCGTGACGATATGTGCATAACTGCCACGATGAATAAACTGCGTCACCGTGTTTACAAATGCAATGACGTCTTGTTTACGTTTTTTCACTCCGATTGACCTTTGAACCATAATGGCGGCAGAAACGTGAAATTGCAATCGTAACTACTCGGCCATTCTCGCTACCCTACAAATAACCTCGTACGTACATAGTAGAAATTCTTCTTAAATTGTTTGCCGGAAGTTAAGTTAAGTTAAGCCGCACAAAAATATAGTCCACGAAAATCCAATATGGAAGACATACTAAGTAAAATCTAATCATGCAAAACTAATTAAAACTTTAATTGAAATATAGAAAATTGCTTAAAATATAACTTTATCAAACTTTCATGTAACTGACATGTGAAAAGTAGTGCGATTTATACGCCTAATGCATACGAGGTTATTTGCAGGGTAGCGAGAATGGCCGAGTAGTTACGATTGGCTATTCTTGTTTCTGATTGGCAGATTAAAAACAAAAATCTTCTCCTCTAAAAGTTCTTAGCCAAATGAACCGAAACTTGGTATGAAGCAACTATGGAAGGTCTTCTATAAAGATTGTTCATTTCATCCCGATCCGTTAACAAACATGGTCTCCACAGACAATTCTTGTTTCTAATTGGCCGATTTTATAAAATCTTCTCCTCTCAAACTGCTTAGCCAAATGAACCGAAACTTGGTAGGAAGCAACTATGGAAGGTCTTCTATAAAGATTGCACATTTCATCCCGATCCGTTGACAAACATGGTCGCCACAGACAATTCTTGTTTCTGATTGGCCGATTTCTAACAATCTTCTTCTCTGAAACTGCTTAGCCAAATGAGCCGAACTTTGGTGGGAAGCACCTATAGAAGGTTCTGTCTGTATTAAGTTTCCTCAAAGCAGAATGAAAGGTGAACGACATAGGCTCAGACCACTGAGCCTCTATTTTCAGTGAGCAAAGCACGAACATTTGTCGTATTACAACTTGTAACGAACGTTGCATTAATCGAGTACACCTAACATTTTCTTTGTATACAAACTGCCAAAATCGTCCGTGCGGAAAGGAATTCAATACTACAGCCTTTGTTAATTTGCTTATCTGTAATGTTAATGTAAACATTATACTGTGAAGAAACTTAAATATCGTATTCATGAAGTTATTTCCACAGAGTGACTTACTTCGTTATCAACGAGTATAAAATTAAAATATTGCGTTATAAAAAGAATCTCCCACTACTCAATTGATGCGCCTGGACAACTACTTAAAGTGAGTGTAGCGTATTGAGCACCAATCGTGATGTCAGTGCCACAAAAAGCATTAAAAAAAATCAAGTGTTCGCGACAGTAGCAATTTAACATAGAAATAACGATTTTTTTATTGTTCAAAGTAGCTGAAATTAGCAGCCATGGCGAATATTCATACTATGGATCAGTATTTATCGCCTTTGAGATATTTCCTAATCACAACTATTGTTAAATTGCAATATAATGCTCAATAACAATAAGATCAGTGGTATTTACATACTGACAAACCCGGTTATTTATAAATGACCCAACCGGTTTGTATACATGTTTACATTTTGACCAAGCCGGATTTCAAAAACATCTGTTGACATCATGTTTTAGGGTATAACTAGTTACTAATTGACTTTTCATCAACAAAATAGTATTTTTAAGTAAAATCAATCATTCATCAATATTTTTTTCTTTTTGGGCAACATTTAATTCATTCGTAAATGCAAGATATAGCGATATTTCAGTTGATTGTAATGATTTTGAAGCCGGATTCCTTATAACTTATAGAAAAATCTAATTTTACACTGCAAAAATAAATGATATTTGGACAAAAAATGAAATTAATAATAATAACAATCATAAAGCATCATAATTCAAAACATTATATACACAGTATATTTATAAATACTTACGATAATTATCCGTGTCTGCTTTAAAAATACCGCTTTAAAATATCCCGGATGTTGACCAAACATTTTCGATCGGAGCTCTTTGACGACAGTGTACTTTTCTCAACAAAAAAAGTTTGAAGATACCGTAAATATAAATTACCGTCTTCA
>NZ_CAHJWD020000207.1 GCF_903642095.1 Bathymodiolus brooksi thiotrophic gill symbiont
TTATTTCGATTCTGATATGTCTAAGAGTACAACTACGGTGGTATACTTTGATTGGAAGACGGTAATTTATATTTACGGTATCTTCAAACTTTTTTTGTTGAGAAAAGTAAAACGTGATAGATTATATAAATAGAATGCTTGGTAATACTGTATTATCGGTCATGGCCCATTAAAGTAAAATCATACCACTAAAATTCCAAGTAATACTACACATTTAGCACTGACTCATAAACGATAGACTATATCAATGAAATTCTTAGTAAGGATAACAAAAGGACCATTGTAAACAAAACACCGAATATGTAAATCAAACCTGACATCCGTGTACTATGTTAAAACATGCACGTTATATCGTTATATGTACTGTATTAGATGAATTATGAATTATCAAATATATTGTTTGTTTTTCCATACTTTATTGAAATAAGTAAGAATAAAATATTGATCTCACGATGTTGTTATCGGCAGTCATGTGTGCTAAACCATTACGCCACCGCAACGTTAATATTAAGTTTTATTAATTAACTTTGATTTATTAGCCTTTATATGATCAAATCTGTCAATACAATATAAAAACTTTCATTGTGCCAATACGGCAAAAACCAGTCCAATACGGATATTTTCCGTATTGGCCCAATTCCAGTCAGTCCAATAACAACTAGATCGGAATCCGCTAGACATTTCGACAATTGCAAGGAAAAATCCCGAGAGATATTGGACTGGTTAATTAATAAAGGTATCATTACATGATGTTTTTCATATTGGCCTAGTTAAAGGTCCTCGGTCTGCTGTATTGGCATTCGGCTGCGCCTCAGGCCAATACAGCAGGCCTCGGACCTATAACTAGGCCAATATGAAAAACATCACGTAATAATACTATAATATATAAATCAAATTTACGTTAATACAATTATTCATCGGGAATTCACTTTGCGAAAGAGCCAAATAAAATATATTTGTTAAAGAAAATAAAATAATAATAAAAAGTAAAGGGACTACTAAAAATAGAAAGTTCCGATGTGTTTACATGTCCAATGAATTAATTTCTAAGATAATCTGACGTACTAATTTTCTTTTTGGTTGCTTGTTTTGTTTTCTGTACTTTTTGTGAATTGTGGGGATAATATTAAAGTATACTTTAGTATAGTAACACATGAAATTCCACTGAGGGTTAGAAAAAAAACACGTCGGACTCAATGCACAATCAGGTCGGCAGTAAATCACCTCCAAAATTTATTTAACGTCAAAACTGTTTCATGAAAACTGTTCAAGTTTTACTCCCGTAGCAAAACAACTACGATAACCAACTTTATTTTGGATGAGATTAAAAGGTCGATTTCTATTTCTGTTTATTACGGATGAAAACGGTCAATAAAAAATGGCCGCTGACGAGAAATCGACCTTAAAATTATTTTTTTATTGCAGATTTCATACTCTCCACACTCGGGTACCAACACAAAAATTAAATGAGATATGTGTTTATGTATATTAAACATCATACTAAAATATGCCGTTGGTACCTGCTTGTGGTTATACTGAAAATTGACATTAAATACACATTTCTTGTTAGATTTCATATATTTTCACGAAACGATAGACTTTTCATTGACTAGTGTGACGTCATCGCACGTGCAAATATGGAAAATTGTTACCAAAATAGTAGTTGGGGTAAAGGTCTTATAAAATCAAGAAACAACGAAAGCTATACGTTTCATTTAAAATTTGTCTATTTTTTAGGCCAATTTCTGCCCTTATCATACCTACTCCTTTGACGACAGTGGTCAAATCAGTACTAAAATTTATGATAAACGGGACGACTTCAATTTTAAGATCATAAATTTTCCAAATATGTGCAGCAAAATAACAGCTTCTCCTGCATATGGTGTTTACATCTCGCAATTGATTCG
>NZ_CAHJWD020000208.1 GCF_903642095.1 Bathymodiolus brooksi thiotrophic gill symbiont
TATATTAAAAAGTCAAATGAAATCCGTATGCTGGTACATATAAAAGAAATTAGTAAAAAAAAGAACAAAACGGATTTTTCACAACATTCTTGTACTAACGTTTTCACTGCTGTTGCAGATCTTCAGGTACAATGTTTATAAGTGTATATATATGACGTTAACAATAGTGTGACGTTAACAATATAAAGGGAGACTATGATGTTACGTATTCGCGGTAAAATATATTACCTATAAAATTAATGAACATCTTTAAAGTTGTTATAAGATTAATAAAAATCTTTAAAGTCATTGTAAGATTAACGAAAATCTTTAAAGTCATTTATCATTTAACGAAGGTTTAAGAATATTAATTAATAAAGTTTCTTTTCTTCTTCTTAAAAAATCACCCTCTGTATTAACTTTATACAGCGGGAATATTTTGAAATGTCCTCCAGAACAATCATGGAAATGTTCATTAGCTCTTATTATAGTAAGGTCCTGGTGCCTTGTTTGTTGTCTGTGAACAGTCATTCGAGTCCGCAATTCAGTTTTGGTTTCACCTACATAGAATTCTCCACAATTAGAGCAAATAATTGCGTATACAAGATTCTTAGTTTTGCATGATATATCTTGCATAACTGTAAAAGTCCGTCCATTCTTAAATGTAAACGAGGTTCCTTCTATTAAACTAGGACATGTCATACATCTCTTGTCGGTACATTTCTTAACAGATGGTGATGATTCATGAAAATCAAATTTTGATGATGACAAGAAGCCTTTCAGATTTTTCGGCTGCCTTTTGCTGTTTATAATCTTCTTTTTTTGCAATACATTTTTCATACGTTCGCTACTGTTTAAGTTAAATTCAATTTGTTTCATAAAATGGAAAATATTGTAATCCCTTGGATTATAAGTAGTTACAAACGGAATTATATTATTTTGATTTGAGGTTACATGTACTTGTTCCCGCAGTTCCGTATGTATCGGTCCTTTTTCCAACGCTTTCTGTATACCATGTTCAACTATTTCCTCCGGATATTGTTGATTTTTCAAATACAATCTAAGTTCTCGTAGTCGCGTATCTCTCAACTCCTCTGTGTTTGTGATCGTTATAATTCTCGAAGCCAAATTAAACGGAATGTTTATTTTAATATGTTTCGGGTGACTGGATCTGAAATTAAGATACATATGGGTGTCAGTATCTTTCGAGAAAATGTCCGTTATTATGTTGTTATTTGTTGATATACGAATTAAAACGTCTAAAAACGGCATTTCTATTTTGCTTCTGTTTATGGTGAAACGAATTTGGTCATTTAAAGAATTAAGTTCGGTATGAAAAATTTCAACGGGAATGTCAGAGTTCCATATAATAAAACAATCGTCAAGAAAACGCTTCCAGTTTTGTCGTACATACGATGCAAATTCTTGTCCGTAGCTATTCAAAAGTTGTTCGTATAAAATATGTTCAAGGTATCCAAGAACAAGAGTAGCGTAAGTTGGCGCCATTTTAGTTCCCATTGCGGTTCCTCTTTTCTGTCGGTAAAACTTACCGTCAAAATAGAAAACATTTCTTTCAAGAATAATTTTCACGGTTTCAAGAATAAATTCTTTAGAAAAGCGATGTTGTACAATGTTTCGTTTATTTTCCAACCAAAATGTTATTGCAGAAATTCCTAAATCGTGCGGAATATTTGTATAAAGACTTACAACATGT
>NZ_CAHJWD020000209.1 GCF_903642095.1 Bathymodiolus brooksi thiotrophic gill symbiont
ACAATAAAGCATAGTTGCCTGCAAATTCAATAAGCCATGTGAGGTAGAAATCACTAAATTAGGCCTGCGTTCAACAACATCGCAACTGTATAGCGAAATCCGTTCACGAAAATAATAAACCGAATTGTTTTCCTTTTTTTTTTGGAAAATTTTACGTTCACGATTTATTGCTTATCATTGACTGTATGGAATTAATATTGATAAAGTGTCTGTGTTCAATATAATATCGTAAGTATGTGTTGCGTCGGTAGAAAAAAAGTCACAGGAAAAAAAGTCACAATAAATTTTTTCCACATTTACTATACCCCGAAAAGTCAGAGTGTGTATAATTATTTTTGCTTTGTTTTTGTTTTTGACGTTTTGTTTTGTTTTTTCTTTATTTGTTTGTGTGTTTTTTTGTCTTGTTTTTGTTTTGATATTTATTCAAGACCTTGATTGAGAACCAAATTCGATTGATGTCTATGTATTCAATCCCAACTCCTTCTAATTATAAAGGAATGATTCTTAATGAGACCTTGATATATGAGAACCAAAATTTGACTCATTGATATTCACCCATCTAACTCTTTCTAATTAGAAAATAATATAAAAAAAACAATGAATTAGCATTTACATTTAATTAATCACATCAATGATTGGAGCATTTATAAGTCATATAACAAATAACATATGAAATATATCAAATCATAACGATATAATGATGAACATACAAACATTGAATATTTCCAGTTTAAAATTGTAAATGTTCATAATGTCAATTGTCTCTTAAGCACTAATATTGGTGATTGAGTCTGATGTTCCACCCAACTCCACACAAGTACTCGGCAATGGTCTTCTGGCCAGTAGTGAGGTCTCTGCATAGGTTCTGTAAACGCTCCTGGAGCTGAACATGTCTCTGTTGAGTACGCTTAGCTGGTGGATTACCGACGGCATCTTGCTGGATAATAGTACGGACAGTAGCTTCTTCCTTTTGACACCACTCGATGACACGCCATATAGACGGATGGGCATGTCCTACCAGGTTGAAGAAATTGTTGTTCCAGCCCTCGCACATGTTGTTGGTTCTGGCATCACCGTTGACTGTGGCATCATGTACGTTCCAAATGGCTGGTGGAAACATAGGTGGGCTACGTGTTAAGACCAGACGGACTGCTTGATTTTGTGCTGGATTCTGCTGTCTAAGTCTACCACTGATGTAAGTTGAATCAAAGTAATCTAGGAGCTCAGCTGCCTCTGGTGGGTCATCAGGGCATAGTGTTCTAAGCAGATGAATACCATTGGTCAAATCAGGTACTGGTAAAAAGGCAAGACCATCCATCATACCACAGAACACTCTGAAGTCGTCGTCGTTCTTGTAGAGAGGCACCAAACCAAGCTGCTGTATCTGTCGCCATGATGCTTGTGTCAGGTGGTAGAAACAGCCCTGGTGGTTGATGTGGCGACCAAATACAGCTGTAACTGCACGAAGAACTGCATCTTCAAAGTCTGGACATTGAAATGTAGGTTGCTGGCATGGCAGTTTAAACAATAGACTGGAAGAGTTCCCTGTAAGTATCTTGACATTTATTTGGCAGGAACGCATATACTGCAGTGCCTGTTACATCTTTGAATGGAACCCGGATGGTGTATAGCTGTTTAAATGGGTGCGGAGGTACAGAGAAGGTACCGTCCATGAAGATGAAGAAGGTCTGGGCATTGGCTAATCTTTCCAAACTCTCTGGTGAGTAGAAGACTAACATTCTGTTTTCTGCATTCTGGCCGTTGTCGTATTGCAGGAACTGTTGGTTGTTGTTGTGTACTCCTCAGGCAATCTGACATCTGCATAGGTGGCTGGGACTGGAGGAGTTGGACGCTGGTATCGAATTGTGCGTTTGGGGTTTTCTTCACGGGGCAGCAAGGCTTGGACATTGTCGTCACACTGGGACACAACCTGGGCAAAGATCTGGCTGGGTTTGTCTCTGGTGTTGGTTGCCAGGTCTTTCATGGCATTTCTGGTTTTTGAGTACTTGATGCTTGTATCACTGGGAGCGTGATTGTGTGGCTGCCCAGGAACTGGATTTTCATTCTGAAGTGTAGTGCTAAGGTTTCCTCTGCATCCTATGCTTGACCGTTTAACACACTTCCACCACTGATTGGTCTTCCTGGTAGCATGTTTGGTATACATGTACCCCTGGTAACACAGCTTGGAACCACCTCTGTTGCTTGGTATAATCTCCATTTTCGTTTAATGATAGTGAAAGTTAACTGTTTCCTTTTATACAAAAAGTGAAAGAAACCATACATTTTGCTCTGAATTGACTAGGGCATGGAATACACCAGGTATGGTTTCACCATATGTTGATGTTCAACAATTTCTTTCATAATTGTATTCTTAACTATTAAAAATGACCTATGTATGTCTGTGTATAAACATTATGACAATAGCAATCAAGTGGCTTCTTTTTATAAATTACCCCTTTCCATTTAAATCATTATGGTTTGAGTCATTTATGAATTAAATACATGTACTAAATAAACAACTGGGTCTCTATTCAGGAAGAATATATTAATTACAGTATAAACAAATTAAAGATTAAGGCATTGAAATAATTTTTACAAAAAACTTTAATTATCTGAAAGATGACATTATATATGTGACTTTTTTTCCTGTGACTTTTTTCTTGTGACTTCTTTTCCTGTGACTTTTCATCCATGA
>NZ_CAHJWD020000210.1 GCF_903642095.1 Bathymodiolus brooksi thiotrophic gill symbiont
GCTATTTTATCAACTTCTTGCTTTTACAACGAAAAGGAAGAAAACACTATTGACGAAATAAGCGCTGCCACCAACAAGGTAAGCACTACAAACAAAATAAGCACTGATAAGGTAGATGCTGACAAAATGAAGTTTACTAATAAAATGACTGACAAAATGGCTGACAAAATGAAGGCTACTGACAAAATGAAGGTTGCTAATAAAATGACTGACAAAATGGCTGACAAAATGAAGGTTGCTAATAAAATGACTGACAAAATGAAGGCTACGGACAAAATGAAGGTTGCTGACAGAATGAAGGCTACTAAAAAACAAAAATTAAGTAAAGAAGCAATTGACTTGGTAAAACAGTTTGGCAACGCCTTAAAGCCAGCACTAAAAAAAGCAATTAAAACAAAAGGATTGGAGCATGCAGTTGAGTTTTGTGCAGTTAAAGCACCTGAAATTACCAAAAAGATCAATCAACAAAACAAAGAATGGACCATTAAAAGAGTAAGTTTAAAAAATCGTAACCCGAGTGCCAAGCCTGACAATTGGGAGAGAAAAGTTCTAAAAATGTTTGACAAGAGACAAAGCAATGGCGAAAGTGCGAAAAAAATGGCCTATTCAGAAATGGTTAACGGTGAGTTTAGATTTATGAAAGCCCAAGGTGTGCAAGGAGTTTGCTTGAGTTGTCATTCTAAAAATATTGCAAAAAATATTAAAAGTGCAATTGACAAACATTATCCAAATGACAAAGCAACAGGCTATTCTCTAGGTCAAATTCGTGGTGCATTTAGCTTGTCTAAGAAATTATAAGCTCAAATATTCACAAAGAAAATAGGCGAATCACAAGTTTATCTTGCTAATGTCAAAATTAGCACGCTGATTTAAAATCAATACGACTGATAAATTTAGGCGCTTTGCCAGTGCAGTTGCTTTTTTGCTACCCATTGCCATCATTGCGGTGGCGTAGGCATCTGCTATCATAGTTTGAGGGTGCAGAACACTGACTGATGCCAAGTCGCTGTTAGCAGGAAGCCCCGTATTTGGGTTAAGGATATGCATATAACGCTGACCCTCCCAAATAAAATAATTACGATAGTTGCCTGAGGTGGCAATTGACTGGTTATTAGGCTTGATAGGAATGGGAATGGGATTGTTTGGTTGCTCAATGCCTAACATCCATAGCTTGCCATTGTGCTTACCACGGCTTCGCACTTCACCGCCAATTTCTACAAGATAGTTTTTACTATTCAGTAGTTTGGCGATTTCATCAACGGCATAGCCTTTAGCGATGGCTGATAAGTCAATGTGAATGTCTCTGGTTTTTTTAATTGCCTTATTAACGCCACCTTTGAGCATCAAATAACGAATGGAACTATTATATAAAGATTTTTGCACTTGATGGCGATTGGGCTTTTGTTCGATTTTATTAACGCCAAAACCCCAAATGTCAATCAAACGCCCAATACCTGGGTCAAAATAGCCGTGGGTTTGTTGGTAAATTTCTTTGGATTTTTTTAGCACATAAAACAATTCATCAGATACGGGTATCCATTGCTGTATTGGTTTTTTATTGAACAAAGACAATTCAGATTTTGCATTCCAAGTAGAAAATATTTGGTTAATTGTTACCAATCTGGCATCAACGACTTGCTGAGAAATAATGTGGCTACCAATGGTTTTTACCGTCCAAGTAGTTCCCATAGTTGAGCCAGTAATGGCGTTTATTTTTTCACTTTTTTCACAACCACCAAGCAACAAAAAAGCGATGCCAATAAGGTATAATTTTACTATGTTTCGATTCATATTCCTTTTTATCTTTGCCGTATCAGCGTATTCAAGCGTTGCTAATGCCAAAGATGATACCCTTAGTGTTGAAAATGCACAAAGTTTTGAGGCATTTTTGGAAGATATTCGCATCCAAGCAATGGCACAAGGCATATCAAAGGCAACGCTTGATCTTGCTTTGACAGGATTAACACCAAATCCAAAAGTCATCAAATATGACCGCAATCAAGCGGAATTTAGCCTAAACTTTTGGCGTTACATTACCTCAAGAGTAAGTGCCAATCGTTTAGAAAAAGGCAAAATTAAACTTAAAGAAAACCAAGCGTTATTAAATACTGTTTATCAAAAATATGGCATACCGCCCTCAATTTTAGTGGCCTTTTGGGGCTTGGAAACCAACTACGGCAAAAATGTTGGCAAAATGAATTTAGTGCGCTCATTGGCAACACTGAGTTTTGATTTGCGTCGGCGTAAATTCTTTACCCGTGAATTGTTGGTGCTACTCAAATTGATTGACGAAGGTAAATTACCATTTGATGCACAAGGTTCGTGGGCTGGAGCAATGGGCAATACGCAGTTTATGCCTAGTAATGTTGCGGCTTATGCCATAGATGCAGACAACAACGGTAAATTGGATTTGTGGCATAGTAAGATAGATATTTTTCATTCAAGTTCTAACTTTCTCAAGCGTATTGGCTGGCACAGGGGTGAAAAATGGGGGCGTGAAGTAACCGTCCCCATTGGTTTTGACTTTTCATTGGCAACCTTAAAAATAAAAAAACCGATTGGCAAATGGCAAAAACTAGGTATTCGCAATGCAGCAGGTGAAGACTTACCCAAAGCATCGATCAAAGCATCGTTAATTTTGCCAATGGGTGTGAATGGTCCTGCCTTTTTAGTGTATCGTAATTTTCATGCTATTCTCAGATGGAATCGCTCAATTTTGTATGCTTTATCTGTTGGGCATTTGTCTGATAAATTGCTGAACAATCAGACGCTAACGGCTGAACCGATTATTGAACCGTTGCTCAATCGAGATGATATTGCTTTTATTCAAATGACCCTTAATGACTTAGGATTTGATACGGGTAAACCCGATGGTATTTCAGGTCCAAAAACGCGTCATGCAGCACGACAATTTCAGCGCTCTCAAGGGCTACCAATTGATGGTTATGTAGGCTATCAGTTATTTCAACGACTCAAAACGCTCTAGTTAGTGGGTATTGAAACTTATCTAGGCTTTGATGTCGGCACAAAACGCACAGGTGTTGCCATCGCCAATAGCCTAACACATACAGCCAAGGGTATTGGCGTGGTTAAAAACAATAAAGATGGGTCTACTAATTTTGCAGGTTTTGATGAGATTATTAACGCCCACAATGTTAGTAAATTTATTATTGGACTACCACTTGATAAGGACGGAAAGGCACAAGAGATGACCTTTATTGCCAAATCCTTTGGACGCAAACTTGCCAATAGATACAACATTGAAACGGTATTTATTGATGAATATTTATCCTCATTTGATGCTAAAAAACAATTAAAATACAACCATTATCACCCAAATGCAAAACGGGGTGATGTTGACAAACAATCCTCACAGTTAATATTACAAACATGGCTCAATGAAAAAAGACTTGATTAGCAACGACATTCAGCTAGACTCTGCTGGAAAATTAATCCACTTATTGGGGCTCAAAGGTCTTTCTAAAAATCAATTGACCCATATCCTAGATGTTGCTGATAATCTAATTGACGATCAAGGCAATCTAAAAAAATCTAAAGCACTGGATGATATGAGTGTGGCAAACCTGTTTTTTGAACCATCAACCCGAACCCGAAATACCTTTGAAATTGCTGCAATGCGTAGTAGTGCCAATGTTATTAATGTTGATCTCGCTAACTCAGCTCTCAAGAAAAATGAAGATTTGCTTGATACCATGCACACGCTCCAAGCCATGCAAATTGATATGTTTGTTGTTCGCCACAAACAAAGTGGTCTACCGCATTATGTGGCTGAAAATCTCAATAATATTACTATTTTAAATGCTGGAGATGGGGTTAATGCACACCCAACACAAGCACTATTAGATATGCTCACCATTCGCCAACATAAGCAAAATTTTGAGAACCTTTCAGTGGCAATTGTGGGCGATATTGTGCATTCACGCGTGGCACATTCCAACATTCAAGCACTCAAAACGCTAGGCACAACTGACATCCGCCTAATAGCACCAGCAGGGCTGCAATATGATGGTTACAACGCACAGTGTATTGATAATATTGAAATCGGTATTAAAGATTGCGATGTGATCATCGTATTGCGCTTACAAAAAGAGCGTATGCTTGAGGTTGATATTCCCAACGAACAGGAATATTTTAGCAATTATGGCTTAACGCTTGAACGACTAGCACTGGCCAAATCTGATGCGATTGTTATGCACCCTGGCCCAATCAATCGTGGCATTGAGATTGATTCGTCCGTTGCTGATAGCAATCAATCTGTCATTCTTCAACAAGTTACAAATGGTATCGCTGTGCGTATGGCAGTGATGGAAATTTTAGCTGGAAAATCATAAAATATGGAAAATATAGTTAACTACGACGAAGTCAAAAACACCCTTCATCACTTAAATACTGATGATACAATTGCTAGTGCACATGGTATTTTATGTGGCTTTGCCTGTGTCAAACCTAACCTTTCGTTAGATGAATGGCTAAATGAAGTGCTGGTAAGCATTGATTTTGACAATCTCAATGAAAAATCTGCCCATGAGAAATTGGCACAAGTTTACAATAACACGCTCTTACAACTTGGCGATGAAACGCTTAATTTTCAACTGTTAATTGCTGATGAAGACTGTGCACTAAAAGAGCAGGCCGATACATTGATTCAGTGGTGTCAAGGATTTTTAGTCGGCTTAGGCTTGCAAAAAATATCCACTCATGACGAGGATATACTGGAAATAATTAAAGACTTTAGTGAAATATCTCAATTGGATGGCGAGGTTTTAGACGGTGAAGAGAATGCAAATGATTTGAGTGAAATTATCGAATTTGTGCGTATGGGCACCTTACTTATTCAAGAAACTTTACAACCTTCCAAACAAGATTATATATCTACAGATACGCTACATTAAGCATACTGATAAAGTTAAGAATAAGCAGTGTCCAAAAAAAAAGCGTTATTAACAAACAGTTAATAACGCTTTTTGGTGTATTAAGTGTCAATACTTTTTTTTGACACTTACTACGAATAAGTGTGCCACCAATTTATCTCTTGAGGAGAGGATAAGTTCTTGGGGGAGAATGGTGGCACATGAAAAATTATATCACTATTTTATAATATTACAAGTTTATTGTATAAATAAATACTAATATATTTAATGACACCATAATTTAGCAACATCTGAGTTTAATTTAAGCCGAACAAGAGGCAATCCCTTGCTTTTCTTCAGCATACTTAAGCCGCTTTATTCGTGGTTTTTTTGTGCTGATTAAGGTTTTTTATGCTTGCCCCTAATTCTGCCATCCTTATTTCGACTAGATTTGTCCCCATCAGATCTCTTATGGTATATTTTTTTTAATCCAAAAAAAAAGCCTGTATAAATACAGGCTTTTTAAAAAATGGTGGCCACACCTAGAATTGAACTAGGGACACAGGGATTTTCAGTCCCTTGCTCTACCAACTGAGCTATGTGGCCTTAAAAAAGTAGCAATTATACCTGCAAAATTACTCTCCTAAAAACCTTTCGGCATCCAGCGCTGCCATACAACCTGAGCCTGCCGAAGTAATGGCTTGACGATAAATATGGTCTGCCACATCACCTGCTGCAAAGACACCCTCAACGCTGGCTTGAGTGGCATTACCTTGTGTGCCACTTTGCACTTGAATATAGCCGTGATTCATCTCTAAACTGCCTTCAAAAATACCTGTATTAGGGGTATGTCCGATGGCAATAAACACGCCATGCACTTCAATATCTTTGGTGCCACCATCATTGTTCTTTAATCGCAAACCTGTTACACCTGCATCATCACCTAATACTTCATCAAGATTGTAGTTATATTCAATGGTAATATTGCCTGTTTTTGACTTTTCAATTAACTGGTCGGACAAAATCTTTTCACTAGAAAATTTATCTCTACGGTGAATAATCGTTACATGGTCTGCAATATTTGACAAAAATAATGCCTCTTCTACTGCAGTATTACCGCCACCAATCACCGCAACTTTTTGCCCTCGGTAAAAAAAGCCATCACAGGTTGCGCAAGCACTGACACCTCTACCTTTAAATGCTTCTTCTGAAGGTAAACCCAAATAACGCGCACTTGCACCTGTGGCAATAATGACAGCATCAGCAGTGTAAGTAGTTGTGGCACTGTTTAATGTAAACGGGCGAGCAGAAAAATCAACCTTAGTAATGGTGTCGTTAATAATTTCGGTATTAAAACGCTCCGCATGTTGTTGCATACGCACCATCAAATCAGGCCCTTGTACGCCCTCATTGTCTCCCGGCCAATTGTCCACATCGGTGGTACTCATTAACTGGCCGCCTTGCTCCATGCCGCTAATAATTACTGGACTAAGATTCGCTCTGGCTGCATAAATCGCCGCAGAATAACCTGCGGGGCCAGAGCCAACAATTAATACTTTACAATGTTTATTTTCACTCATCGACACACCAACCCTTTATAATTGCTAAATTATGAATATTATAAAGTAAGCGCAAATCATCTTGAAAAAAAATAACAAATCTAAGGAAAAAAATACTACTCAACCTCATTATATCCGTGTCAAAAACGAGGTGCTTTTTATTGCACTCATTGCCTTTAGTCTACTTTATCTTATTGCATTAATTACTTACTCGCCAGAGGAAAATCCTTGGTCTGGCGTTGCCCTCAGTGGGGCTACAACTAACTTGGCAGGTGTTTTTGGTGCTTATTTAGGTGATTTTTCTTTATCAATCTTAGGTTATGGCGCTTATTTAGTCCCAATTTCGCTAACTTGGCTAGGCTACAAAATTCACAAAAACACCAAGAAAAAACCAAATAGTCGCCTCATTATTTCCATTCGACTTATTGCCACTATTATATTATTTGCTTCTAGCACAGCACTACTAACACAAAATACACCTCTCCCCGCTGGTGGCTCAGTTGGTGATATGACACACAATTACTTTGGTCTGTTGTTTGGATCAGCATCATTGCTTATTTATCTGGGCATTATGATGATTAGTTTTAGCGTTGCTAGTGCTACTTCATGGAACAGCATTCTTACTTCTGTTGGCAAAATACTTGGTAAGTTATATGCCAGTTTTGTGCGACATCGTGCAAAATATGAGGCAAAAAAAGTCGCCAAAGCCTTTGCTGAGGCACAGCAAGCCAAAGCCCCAAAACCCAGTCCATTAACGGCTCAAAAGAACATACCTCCAAAAAAAATCAAAGCGGTGGCGAATTTCAATCTATTTAACGGCGTAACTTCAAGTGGGTTGCCTGATTTGTCACTGCTTGATGAAGTCAAAGTCAATATTAAAGGCTATTCTGAACAAGAACTTGAAGAAATATCCCGTCAAGTAGAGCTTAAACTCAAAGACTTTGGCTTTGATGTAACTACTACTGCAGTAACACCAGGGCCTGTCATTACACAATTTGAACTTTCTCTCGCACCGGGTGTTAAAGTATCACAGATTATGAATTTAAACAAAGATTTAGCACGTGCTTTATTGGTTGAAAGCGTTCGCATTGTTGATGTCATTCCCGGTAAACCTGTGATTGGTTTAGAAATCCCAAATACCGAGCGAGAAACAATTGGGTTAAAAGAAATTTTATCCAGCGAGGTATTTTCCAACTCATCTTCTATGCTCACCATGGCACTCGGCAAAGACATTAACGGGCAACCTATAATAACAAATTTAGCAAAAATGCCACATTTGTTAGTGGCAGGTGCAACGGGTATGGGAAAATCTGTTGGGCTAAATGCTATGATTTTAAGTGTGCTTTATAAAGCCACGCCAGAACAAGTACGAATGATTATGATTGACCCTAAAATTGTTGAATTATCATGCTATGCAGACACGCCACATTTGCTTACACCCGTTATTACCGATATGAATCAAGCGGCTTCAGCACTATGGTGGTGTGTCAATGAAATGGAACGCCGCTATTTATTACTGGCTAAATTTGGGGTTCGCAATATTGAAGGCTTTAACGAAAAACTTAAAAAATCCAAGGAAAAAGACACGCCATTACTTGACCCAACCTTTAACGAATTAACTGCCGAAGAAGGGGAAAGTGCACCAGAACTAGAATCATTACCACTAATTATGCTAGTAATTGATGAGTATGCCGATATGCTAGGCTCACTAGCACAAGAAGACCGTGCCAAGGCCAAGCGTGTAGAGGCACTCATCATACGCCTTGGGCAAAAAGCGCGTGCTGCTGGCATTCACTTAATCATTGCTACTCAACGCCCAAGTGTTGATGTCATTACTGGTCTTATTAAATCCAATATCCCCTCTCGGGTCGCTTTTAAAGTTACTTCAAAAGTTGACTCTCGAACAATTCTTGACCAAGGCGGTGCAGAGCAATTATTAGGCATGGGTGATATGCTCTATATGACACCGGGTATCTCACACCTAACTCGTGTGCATGGTGCCTTTGTTAGTGATGATGAAATTGCACGCGTAGTAGGCTTTTTGCGTGAACACTCTGAAACCAATTATCTTGACAGCATTGTAAATGCACACAGCGAATCCGCTGGCTCCCACGAAGGCACTGGTGGCGAAAAGGGAGGCGAGATGGATGCCTTGTATGATGAAGCAGTGCAGATTGTTACCTCATCACGCAAAGCCTCAATTTCAAACCTGCAACGCCACCTACGCATTGGCTACAACCGCTCTGCACGGATTATTGACGATATGGAAGCTTCAGGTGTTGTCAGCAGTATGAACAGTGCAGGCAATCGACAAGTATTAGCACCAGAACCAATTAACAAGGATTAAAAAATGATTAGACTATTTATTATCGCATCCTCCTTATGGGTAAATACAGCACTCAGTGAACGCAACCAGTTTTCCGAATTTTTCAATTCAGTAGAATCACTCAGTGCTAACTTTTCACAAACTGTTTATGATGAAGGCTACAATTTACTCAGCAGCACAACAGGAAATTTCACCTTCCAACGCCCACAACAACTGCGTTGGCATACCACCCAACCCAACGAACAAATATTATTACTAAACAACGATAAATTATGGCTAATTGACACCGAACTTGAACAAGCAGTTTTACAAAAAACCAAAAACTTTACAGAAACCCCTCTTTACTGGCTAATCAATAAACCCAGCACCCTTAAAAAGATACCAAAATTTTCTCATCAAGCAGGCGGTATTGACTGGTATTTAGCAAAAGGCAACACCCAATCAGTGGAATTTGGCTTTCAAAACGGACTATTAAGCGCCATTGTGCTTATCAATAATTTAGAACAAACCGTTAGCGTTTCGTTTGACCAGCTAGACATCAACCCCAGTATCACACCAAAAACTTTTGAATTGACGATTGACCCAAGTTTTGATATTATTAAATAAGACCTCTATATAAATATGAATGATCAGAAAAATTCATATTTATGCAAAGGTCTTTAACGAAGGTTTTTGTTTACTTCTTTGCAGTAAATGCTTTGAATACAAACCATGCAAGCGTAAATACACCCACTGCAAATACAGTATCACCCGGCACCCTTGCCCAAACTAATGTGTGCATTATATCGCTTTGCATAAATTCAGCACTGCGTGCAGAGACATAACTTTCTGACATACTCTGATAAGTTTGCCATAGCCCTTGTGGTAATAAAGATAAAAATGTCATCATTGCCAAACCAATATTAAGCGACCAAAAAGTGATGCTCAAAAGTCGATTATCCCATTTCTTTATATCAGTCAAACCACGCATAGAATATAACATCAATCCAATGCCCAACATACCATAAACACCAAATAATGCAGCGTGCCCATGATTGGCAGTAATATTCAAACCTTGCATATAATAAAGTGCAATCGGTGGGTTAATTAAAAAGCCAAATAACCCTGCACCGACTAAATTCCAGAACAATACCGCACTAAAGAACATAAATGGCCAATGATAATTGGTCTGCCAGTCCTGTTGATTTTCCAACTTTTGATGATTATATGCTTCAAAACCAATAACAACCAATGGCACTACTTCAAGTGCTGAAAAACTAGCACCAACTGCCATAATTGAAATTGGCGTGCCACTCCAATATATATGATGCAAAGTGCCCAATACACCGCCACCTAAAAAGATAATCGTGGTAAAAATCACCATTGTAGTGGCAACAGAAGTTCTAAGTAAACCCATACGCACAAACAAAACTGAAATAATAGCAGTAGCAAAAACTTCAAACACACCCTCAACCCAAAGGTGAACCACCCACCAACGCCAATATTCCACAATACTTAAATTGGTATTTTTACCCCACATAAATCCAGCAGCATACAATAAACCGATAGAAACAGTTGCAAGCACCACCACAAATAAGAGCGATTTTAGATTTTTATCTTTAAACGCTGGCAGTAAAGCCCTAAGTAATAAAATAACCCACAATATCAAGCCAATAAATAAATAAATTTGCCAAAATCGCCCTAAATCTACATATTCATAACCCTGATGTCCAAACCAAAAATTTAGAGTTAAATCATTAATAAAACCATTGACCGCCAACCATTGACCTGCAAACGAACCTACTACAATCAGCAACAAACTAAAGAATAAGAAATTTACCCCAAAGCGTTGAAATTTTGGCTCATGCCCTGAAATAAGTGGCGCAACATACAATCCTGTTGCCAGCCAAGCAGTTGCAATCCAAAAAACTGCCAGTTGTGTATGCCAAGTTCTGGTTACCACATAAGGAATATAATCAGCAATATCGATACCATACAAACCCTGTCCATCAACAGCATAGTGTGCAGTAATAATACCTAATAGCACTTGCGATACAAATAATGCGGTTACTACCCAAAAATATTTTGCTGTGGCTTTCATTGATGGTGTAATTTTGCTATTTTCAATAAAATCAGCCTTAGCAACGCCTTTTTCAGGTTCTGAATGCTGCCGCCATTTGTCAAATTGAGAGGCATAATACCAAACAATGCCACCAATGCCTGCCAATAATAATATAACTGAAATAATGCTCCATAACAAAACCGATGGTGGCGGTGTATTGTCTATCAATGGCTCATGAGGCCAATTACTGGTATAAGTAATGTCATCATCAGGACGATTAGTCGATGCTGCCCACGCTGACCAAAAGAAAAATGCACTTAACTTTCTGGCTTTTTCTTTATCAAGAATAATTTTAATTGGGAAGGCATAATGTTTACGCAACTGTTGATATTCTGGCTTATCAGAAGTATACAAGTTGATAAAATATTGCTGCGTTTGCATAATTGCCAATGCACGATTTTGACTAATAGTTACTATGCCAGTTACTTTATCGTAAGTATTGGTACGCATTTCTTCTTTTAAAATAACCTTATGTGCTGCCCGTGTTTGCTGTGGACTGTCCAAATAAAAACTGCCTGATTTTAAAACATCCAACAAAGCAAGCGCTTCACGATGCAACCAATCAGCACTCCAATCTGGTGCTAAATAACCTCCATGCCCCCAAATTGAGCCTTGTTGCATACCACCAATGGTTTGCCAAATGTTTTGCCCATCTTCAATATCTTGCTTGTTATAAACAATATCGCCATTTTTTATCTGCACTGCACTTGGTATTGGCGGTGCTTGCTGATAAATCTGCCCACCAAGATATAACAAAGTAGAAAAAGATAAAACCAAACTAATGCCTAGCACTACCCATAATCTTTTAATAGTAAAAAAATTTGAATAATTTTTCACAGCAACTCTCCTTAATAAAAAATAACTTTAATTATTTAATTTTTCTCGGTGCGATAACCTGCTCCATTAAATCATTATTCCACTCGCCTTCAACAGACACATGAGCTGCACCACCAAGCATAATTGCCTCAATTAAATTATGGTTAACATACGCATAAATACCTGGCTGCTTAAAAGTATAAATCGCAGCCACTGCTTCGCCACCATTTACACTCCAAGTTTCTCGGTCAACTGTCGGTGTGTTATTAAACGATCCACCTGGCCAAACCAAGTCACCATGTCCACCAATTAAGTGAATGCGTGAATCTTCATTTGCTTGCGAGTGAATAAATAACACGGTTTCGCCAACTTTGGCTTTCATTGAATTTTTACCCGTTAGTGCACCTTTTTTACCGTTATAAGTAATATGCGTTGGCACCAATTTTTTCATCACTTGTAAAGTGTCGTTCATAGAAAGAACCGCATTAGAATAACGCTTATAATTACCTTTCTCGTCTTTTGGAATATACCAGCCTTGCTCGCCCACATAATAAGCCCGGTCATAAGTTACTGACTTACCTTTATTGTCTTTTAGCCCATCTTTCGGCAAAATCATAATGGCTCCATACATACCTGAAACTACATGATAAGGAATCATAACGCCACCCGGTGCACAATGATAAACATAAGTGCCCGGCTTATCTGCTTTAAAGCGCAAAACCACTTCCTCTCCCGGTGCCACTTTAGTCAAAGCACCGCCGCCTAGTGCGCCAGTTGCAGAATGAAAATCAATATTATGCACCAAAAAATTAGATTTTGGATTTTTTAGCGTCAATTCTACATAATCTCCTTCATGCACCACTATTAATGGGCCGGGATTAGAGCCATTAAAAGTCATTGCTTGAACAAATACACCCGGCTCAATTTCAATTTCTTTTTCTTCGATTACCATTTCCATTTCAATAATTCTGGGACTGCCTGAATATTTTTGCTTATGCTTAGGTAAAAATGGCGGTGTAACTAATGTTTGTTTTACACGCTCCAAACCCTTTAAATTAGACTCAACGCCAATATTGGCAATATAAGATTCTGCCCCCGCCTCTGCCATTGCAACATTTGACAATAA
>NZ_CAHJWD020000211.1 GCF_903642095.1 Bathymodiolus brooksi thiotrophic gill symbiont
ATGTATTGCTCAACACTATATAACTCACAGCTTTACATTCCCCATTTCACTTATTAAAAAACTAAACATGTATGGTTACTAACACTATGGCTCAACACTTCAGCTAATGTCACTGAGCTGTACTTTCCAAATTTCACTGATTAAAAACCTCCTATACTAAAAATGTATTGCTCAACACTATATAACTCACAGCTTTACATTCCCCATTTCACTTATTAAAAAACTAAACATGTATGGTTCAACACTATATATAATGTCACTGAACTGTACATATCCCTTTTCACAATATACCTGTTACCAGTTAACAGCTAACTGTTCAGAAAACCACAAATAATACATGTATGGTTCATAGTGTACTTTGGTTGAGATTGTTCTTACCACAAGATTTGTTCATTGATATGGAATCTGATTGCCAAACTCCTTGTTGTATGACTTTGTGTTCTAAGATTGTGGTTATGTATGTATTTTCTATATCTGGTTTGAACTTATGATGACTAATAACATGATATATTAAAATTTGACATGCTTGAATGTCAGTTGACATTTGATTGGTTGTTTTTAATTAGCATAATGTTGGATCATTATAATAATTGTACAAGTTTGCATATTAGATATACAACTTTTTCATTATTCCTTAGTATGTCTAATTGATTAGTTCTCTATTCAGAAGTAATTTGTTTAAATTATGAACAAGATTTCAAGACTTTATTTTACTCAAGATATAATAAACTGTCACATGAGAATACAATTAGATGATGACTTTCAAAATGTGCAAGACATATAATTAAATGCAGCAGTTGTGAATATACATGTACAATATATAATATTATATATCATATGGAAATATAATGAAGAAAATATTAATGATATTATAATAGTTTCACAATATTTGTCAGAAAAATGGATAGCTATTTAATATTTATTTGTTTCAAAATGACATCATTCCTTTCAGTTTTATTAATGATGAATTTTGAACAAAATACTGTGAAATATACCTCTTTCTCTCCATTTCAATAACATCAGTTTAGCATAAGAATAGATAATGACATTCATCTCCATGAT
>NZ_CAHJWD020000212.1 GCF_903642095.1 Bathymodiolus brooksi thiotrophic gill symbiont
TAGAATCTACATTTCGAAGAGATGGATCTAAGCTATTCCATTGACGTATAGTTGAAGGAATAAATGAATCATAAGTATTCGATAGTCTACAAAATGGCATTATAATATCACTTCCATTACGCAATGGATAAACGGTTGTACTTTGAATTGATGGTGGAATTAAGTCACAAAGATACATGGGTGCATTATTATTTTGTATGTTATAAAACATTTGTAATTTTCTCCTTTTTCTTCTTTCTGCCAATGATTCCCAGCCTAATTCTTTATAAATTAAAATTGAACTAGCAAATATTGGAAGACCAGTAACGATTCTAGCAGCCTCAAGTTGCAAATGGTCAAGCTTATTAGAATTCCCTACCCCACAATTATCCCATACTTCACAAGCATATTCAAAAATTGGTCTGATATAAACTAAATATAATTTCTCTAGATTTTTCCGAGAAAGTTTATATTTTAACTTTCGAAGAACATTCAGGTGTTTGTAAATACTTAACAATATATTTTCGACATGTATATTCCATTTAGCATCGCTGCTAAATGTAACTCCCAAATGTTTGTGAGAATTTGTAATAGGAATAGTTCTTTCATTAAATGTAAAATTGAATTCTGGAATATCCGTATTTGAAAATAGCATAATTTCTGTTTTATCTGAGTTAAAAGTCATCAACCATTTCTTTGACCATTCATCCAGCTCTTTCAAATCGTGAGCAATCACAGTTTTTATCTGTAATTCATCACGGTTGGAATAGCTGAAGGAAGTGTCATCTGCGAAAAGTCGGGTAAGAGAGATTAACTTCTCAGCAATATCGTTGATATACATAATAAATAATAGAGGGCCTAGTACTGATCCTTGGGGTACACCAGCTGAAACATTGCAAAGTGAAGAAGACGACTTGTTTATTAATACTCTCTGTTGTCGATCTTGCAGGTAACTAGAGAACCAATTTAATAAATTACTATCCACACCGTATGATTTAATTTTATGTATCAACCCTTTATGCCAAACTTTATCAAATGCTTTAGAAAAGTCACAGAATACAAAACAGCTAATTTCCTTTTTTTCTAGTGAATTTAAAATGCAGTTATACATTTCTAATAGTTGGTGTACTGTTGAATATTTTGGGAGAAAACCAGATTGATATTCATAAATTAACTTGTTTCTTTGTAGATGGTTAAATACATATTTGTAGATAACTCGTTCCATTATTTTTCCAACACAACTTATGAGAGATATAGGTCTATAATTAGACGGTAATGACTTGTCACCTTTTTTAAAAATAGCAATCACATGTGCAATCTTCCAGCTGGTTGGATATTTACATTGTAGAAGAGATTTATTAAAAATTATTTGGAGAGGGGCTGCTATTTTTTCAGGACAGATTTTTAACATTTTGTGACTTATTATATCTGGCCCCGATGCCTTATTAGGATTTATTATTTTAATAATATCAACAATCTCCTCTGTGGTAATGACTATATCTCGTAGAAAATTATCGGTCTTAAGTTCAATATCTGGAAGAGGAACGTTCGCATCTTCCAATGAAGAAATAAAACTAAAATATTTATTTAGTAATTCGCACTTCTCGTCGTCTCCGTAAACTATCTCCTCTAGTCCTTCATCCTGAATTATATTTTGGAGAGGGGGTATATTACTACATCCTTTATTAGATTTAATTAACATCTTCATTATTTTCCAGTAAGTTTTTGGATTTGATATATTTTCTAAGATTATATTGTCTAAATTTTGTTCAAAATGTTCTTTAGCAATCTTTTTTAAGTTATTAACTCTATTTCTCTGTTTCTTGTATTTGTCGATATCTGATTGTTTGCTATATTTTTTTACTGTCTTACGAATACGGTCTCGTTTTCTAATTTCTCTTCTGAGTTCACTATTAAACCATGGTCGATCGCTATTACGTATTGTGACAATTTTGGTTGGAATGCACTCCCTTGCGACTCTGAGGAATGTCTCGGTGAAAGTATTACACATTTCATCAACATCCTGAGAGTCAGAAAGTAATGCATTCCAATCGACGGTATCTAGTTTGCTTGCAATTTTTTCATTGTCAGTTCGTTCATATAACCATACCTCCCTTTGAAATGATCTGGTTTGAAATTTAGGACATTCTATAAAAATTATTGATGCATCATGATCACTTATATCAGATGGGACTTTCAAAACATCCGAAAAAGAATAATGTATAGAATCGCTTATTATAATAGGGTCAAGCAGCGTACTGCTGTGTTCCGTAACTCTCGTGGGCTTTTCAATAACATTCGTCAAATTAAACAAATTCATTGTGTCAATCAATTTATTGTTATGAGAAGTAAATAAATCTGAATTCAGGTCACCTGTTAGTATTATGTTTTGATTAATCTGATAACCCATCCCTATAGCATGATTAAGTCGTGTCCAGTAGTCGGCGTCTGTCCATTCAGGTCTATATGTACTACATAATAAAAACGTCGTACCCTTACCTTGTATTTCTACCCAGATGGATTCATCAATGTGATTTTCGAGTTCATTTTTACGGATAACTGAAATATAATCTTTGAAGTAAATCAGAAGACCCCCGCCTGCATTGTTTCGATCTTTACGGATTATATGTTTTGAAAAGGAATCAATCTCAATATCATTATTACTGATGTTTGGATGTAAATGTGTTTCTGTTACAGCAATGATATCAAATTCGTCAGTGAAATTATTAAGAAAATCTAATTTGTTCCGCGCACTACGAATATTTATGTTACATATTGAAATGGAATTATCACTAACACTTGAATGATTTATTAATTCTGGACCTGGATTAACTTCAACGTTACCAATGATCAGGATATATTGTAATACAAACAACAGAAAAATAATGTCTATATTAGGATTTAGGCTTTGAAGTAGAGAGAGCGAGACGACGAGAAATGTACATCGAAAATTAGTAAGTAGTATTTCTTGATA
>NZ_CAHJWD020000213.1 GCF_903642095.1 Bathymodiolus brooksi thiotrophic gill symbiont
ACACAAGAAAATAGCAGATCACAGTATACACTACCACAAGAAGATAGCAGATCACAGTATACACTAACACAAGAAGACAGCAGATCACAGTATACACTAACACAAGAAGATAGCAGATCACAGTATACACTACCACAAGAAAATAGCAGATCACAGTATACACTACCACAAGAAGATAGCCGATCACAGTATGCACTAACACAAGAAGACAGCAGATCACAGTATACACTAACACAAGAAGATAGCAGATCACAGTAAACACTAACACAAGAAGATATAAGATCACAGTATACACTACCACAAGAAGATAGCAGATCACAGTATACACTAACACAAGAAGATAACAGATCACAGTAAACACTAACACAAGAAGATAGTAGTTCACAGTAAACACTAACACAGGAAGATAGTAGATCACAGTATACACTAACACAAGAAGATAACAGATCACAGTATACACTAACACAAGAAGATAGCAGACCAGAGTATACACTAACACAAGAAGACAGCAGATCACAGTATACACTATCACAAGAAGATAGCAGATCACAATATACACTAACACAAGAAGATAGCAGATCACAGTATACACTAACACAAGAAGATAGCAGATCACAGTATACACTACCACAAGAAGATAGCAGATCACAGTATACACATACACAAGAAGACAGCAGATCAAAATAAACACTAACACAAGTAGATAGCAGATCACAGTATACACTAACACAAGAAGACAGCAGATCACATTATACACTAACACAAGAAGATAACAGATCAGTATACACTAACCCAAGAAGACAGCAGACCACAGTATACACTACCACAAGAAGATAGCAGATCACAGTATACACTACCACAAGAAGATAGCAGATCACAGTATGCACTAACACAAGAAGACAGCAGATCACAGTATACACTAACACAAGAAGATAGCAGATCACAGTATACACTAACACAAGAAGATAGTAGATCACAATAAACACTAACGCAGGAAGATAGTAGATCACAGTATACACTAACACAAGAAGATAACAGATCACAGTATACACTAACACCAGAAGATAGCAGATCAGAGTATACACTAACACAAGAAGACAGCAGATCGCAGTATACACTAACACAAGAAGATAGCAGATCAGTATACACTAAC
>NZ_CAHJWD020000214.1 GCF_903642095.1 Bathymodiolus brooksi thiotrophic gill symbiont
AGGGGGTACGAGGAGATAAGGGATAGAAAATTACTAGAAATCTTGAAAAAGGACCGGACATGGCTCAAATACGAATTACATTGTAATGTCAAAACGCCGGCCCCCCTTTTTTTCCAAAATAATTTAACTTTTGTGATTCAAATGTTAATAAATGTCTTCCCGCGAATCGTTTTTGTTCGAACATTTTTTTTGCACATAAGTCGTGAAAGTAACAATATATATTGTTTTTGTTTAATTATATTTGTATTGATCTATTAAAAAATTATAAATTTTATTAAAGATTGATGATTGCAAATTAAATTTATATGTTTCATCAAGGACGTATTCTATATACGTCCTTGGTTTCATTAATTATGACACTTATATGTCTTGATCCTGCCAATGGTCTTTGATGAGTTTAATTACTGGTAATAAAGTAAAAAAAACACACAAGCCAAGGTATTGTGAAAAAGAAAAGGACAAAGCCAACAAAAGAATTTTGAGAAGTTTAAGCTTTGATAACAATGGCTTGGTCAAGCCTAGCTGCGGAACCGTAGCTCTTTATGGTCCTTTTGGTTTTTTTTAAGATATGGCAGACTATCTATGAATAATCTTGGCTGAAGTCTGTAAACTGAAATATTCAATAAAGAAATTGGGGGGAAAATCCAGGCATTATGCATGGTCTTCACTCTTGGTGAAATCTGAACTCTAAAGTTAATGGGATTTTTCTTTCAAAAACACTTAATGTTTTGCAGTCTCTGAAGTACATTTTTTGGTCCACAAAATGCTAGATTTCAGGAGCTTCCGCCCCCTGGACCCCTTACGGCCCTCAGCCTAATTTTTTAGGTACCTCCTAAAATTTAAGAAGTACCTCCTATTATAAAAAACTTTGAAACCCCTGTAAGTCTTAGTAAAAGGAGTCTTGAGCAACGTTTTTTTTTCACACCTGTGATGGGTGTATTTGTATATCATG
>NZ_CAHJWD020000215.1 GCF_903642095.1 Bathymodiolus brooksi thiotrophic gill symbiont
CCACGCGGAAAGCACCCCAAAAAATAGGAATAACGTTATCCTTTCTAAAGGTAGCATCCCAAATTGCCGATTCCCAGTTTGCCGAATCCCAAATTGCCGAGTCCAATTAGCCGATTCCCAAATTGCCGACATATGAAAAATATTGTTATTGCAAGTAGAATAATGCTTCTAATTTATGAAGGAATATTGTAAATAATTAAATAAATATTTCTTTTGAAATGGTCCGACATACAAGGGAGTTTAGATTATAGCATTCGAGCTCAAAGTCAAAAGGATATACGGTGGATTAGTCCTGCAGACAACCATGATTTCTGTCAAGATGAAGGATGCCAAGAAATAATTTCAAAACATATGCTCTGTGAATAATAACTAGCATAAACATGAGAGAATACACATTTTTTGTTTTGTAAATAGGTCCCAAATTTTGCATTTGAGCGAGACTTAGTAAAACTCTAAATAAACATTTACTTATTTGTAGTTTATTTCCATTGTTCTTCAATTATTTGAGTAATGAGGATCGGCATCTCCTATTCATCAGTGCATTTGATTATGGTTTTTCTAATTAAAATTGCGCGAAAAATTACTGCTTTCAATAAAATATGTACACATCATCAATATTTTTTTTTAAATAAAAAATAATATTATGAAACTTTGTCATTTTTAACAAAAGTCGGCAATATGGGATTCGGCAAAATGGACTCGGCAATATGGTATTCGGCAATCTGGGATTCGGCAATCTGGTACTAATTCATTTGTATATCATGAATGCACGATGCGACGACATGCTGAGATGGGTGATGTTTTGC
>NZ_CAHJWD020000216.1 GCF_903642095.1 Bathymodiolus brooksi thiotrophic gill symbiont
GATCTAAGATCTGTTGTTAACTCTCTGGTGCCAGTCTGTTGGTTAGCCTCTGATCTAAGATATGCTGGTAACTCTCTGGTGTCAGTCTGTTGATTAGCCTCTGATCTAAGATCTGTTTGTAACTCTCTGGTGTCAGTCTGTTGACTAGCCTCTCATCTAAGATCTGTAGTTAATTCTCTGGTGCCAGTCTGTTGACTAGCCTCTGATCTAAGATCTGTTGTCAACTCTCTTGTGCCAGTCTGTTGATTAACCTCTGATCTAAGATCTGTAGTTAACTCTCTGGTGCCAGTCTGTTGATTAACCTCTGATCTAAGATCTGTTGTCAACTCTCTTGTGCCAGTCTGTTGATTAACCTCTGATCTAAGATCTGTTGTCAACTCTCTTGTGCCAGTCTGTTGATCAACCTCTGATCTAAAAATCTGCTGTCAACTCTCTTGTGCCAGTCTGTTGATTAGCCTATGATCTAAGATCTGTTTGTAACTCTCTTGTGCCAGTCTGTTGATTAGCCTCTGATCTAAGATCTGTTGTCAACTGTCTTGTGCCAGGCTGTTGCTTAGCCTATGATTTAAGATATGTTGGTAACTCTCTAGCACCAGTCTGTAGGTTAGCCTCTGATCTAAGATATGTTGGTAACTCTCTGGTGCCAGTCTGTTGGTTAGCCTCAAATCTAAGATCTGTTTGTAATTCTCTTGCACCAGTCTGTTGGTTAGCCTCTGATCTAAGATCTGTTGTTAACTCTCTGGTGCCAGTCTGTTGGTTAGCCTCTGATCTAAGATCTGTTTGTAACTCTCTGGTGCCTGTCTGTTGTTTAGCCTCTGATCTAAGATATGTTGTTAACTCTCTTGTGCCAGTCTGTTGGTTGGCCTCTGATATAAGATCTGTTGTTAACTCTCTTGTGCCAGTCTGTTGGTTAGCCTCTGAACTAAGATCTGTTAACTCTCTTGTGCCAGTCTGTTGGTTAGCCTCTGAACTAAGATCTGTTAACTCTCTTGTGCCAGTCTGTTGGT
>NZ_CAHJWD020000217.1 GCF_903642095.1 Bathymodiolus brooksi thiotrophic gill symbiont
AAGCCTCGTTTTCAGTTGTGAGGGCAACTTTAGGAAAAAAAAGGCCGTAAGGGGAGGAGGGCGGGTGATGCAGGTAAGTATAGATACTTCATAAACAGGCGTTTTACTTAAAAAACGCACAGTTTATTTCACTATCTATACTTACCTGCATCAACTTTTTGCAATACATAATACCTCGAATTTGTAGAATTCAAGGGAGGAGGGAAGGCCTAATTAAAAATAACATTTACCCACCTCCTAAAACTTCCTCTTGGCTGTCTCCAATATAGCTGATCTAGCAAATCTTGCACCTTTGGTAGGCACATCCTTCATGTAGAATGAAGTGAAAGTACTTTCAGATGCCCAATGAGCTGCTCTGATAATTTCAGTTATGGACGCTCCATTAAACAAGGCCCAAGAAGTGGCAAGTTTTCTTGTATCATGAGCACGCACTGTACTTAAATGTTTGCTGGTGTCTTGATACACCCACTTAATTAAAGAAACGATCCATCTTGCCACTGAATTTTTCGAACCTGGTCTACAAACTCCTTTTTGGTATGTAATAAACAAGCTATCTGAATCAATCTCTTTCCTTTGAGATTCAGTTCGTTTAATATACATTTTCAATGCCCTATATGGACAAAGTAACAAATCTCTAGCCTCTGTAGCAAAATTATGAAAAGACGGAATGAAAATTGGAATCCATGGGTTATTTAAACGCTGTGTCTTACTGAGAAATTGTAAATTAGGCAAAAGTCTAATGCCATGTCTCTCATATCTCAAATTTCCATCTTTCACAGATAATGCGTGTAACTCACTAACCCTGGATGCTGTTGCTAATGCAATTAAAAATACTGTTTTCCATGTTAAAAATTTTACATCACAAGATAAAAGAGGTTCAAAAGGTGGATCACATAACCTCCAAAGTACCGAAGGTAAATCCCAGTTAGGGAGAAGTGGTTTCAAAATTGGATTTGAATTAAAAATACCTTTGATTAATTTTGAAAGGTCTCCATTAGTGCTAACTGAACGACCACCCCAACCTTTATGTTTTGAACTGATTGCTGATCTATAACCTATAATAGTAGCCACTTTACACTTTTTAACTGAATGTAAATAAACAAAAAAGTCAGCAACATTACCTACAGAAGCTGAAGTGGGACTGATTTGCCTTTCAGCACACCAGCTACTAAATATTTCCCATCTAACGGAATACAGTCTCCGTGTGGAGGATCTGATAGATTGTTCCATATATTTGGAAGCTTTTGAAGAAAACTGCTTTGAAGATTTTGATCTGCAGATATTTTCCACACTGCCAGATTTAGACTTCTTGGATTTGGATGTAATGACAGACCTCTGTTCTGAGACAACAGGTCGTGTAATACTGGTAGTTTTAGAGGAACATCCACTATTAACTCCAGAAGTTGAGGAAACCAAGACTGATGTGGAGCTAAGGGCGCTACCAGAAGAATTAAGCAATTCTCTTGTCTGACTTTCATTAAGACTTTGGGAATGAGTATGGGGGGAGGAAATGCATATGCAAATATCCCCTCCCAACTCACAGACAGTGCATCGCATGTCCATGCTAGGGGATCTGGATAAGGACTGCAAAACACTGGAAGCTGAGAGTTGGCACGAGTGGCAAAGAGATCTATGTTTGGGGTTCCCATTATTTGAAAAATATGTTGAACTATTGATGGTTTGAGTGCCCATTCTGTTAAACGCACAAGTTTCTGACCCCGGGACAACTTGTCTGCAAGACAATTCTTTTTCCCTGGAATATGAGCTGCATGGATGTGAATGTTGTGTTTTAAACACCACTGCATCATGTCCCATAAAAGAAGACAAAGTGGTATTGATTTGGTTCCCCCTTGCTTGTTTATATATGCCACTACTGTGGCATTGTCGCATCTGATAAGCAGATTCTCTCCCTGAATCTCCTCCTGAAACTCTATCAAAGCATTCCATACAGCTCTCATCTCTAGCCAATTGATATGATGATTGATCAATTCCTTCGTCCACTGACCTGCCACCTGATGAGTGCCCAAGTGTGCACCCCAACCCCACTTGGATGCATCTGTCCACAGAACTTTGTTGTGTGGATATCCCTGCAGGGGTACCCCTCTGAAAATATTCCTCTCTTGTTGCCACCACATTAAGTGTGTTGCTAGTATGGGGAAAACTGGAATTTTGAAATGTAGTCCATCTATATGTGGGCGCCAGAAATAGAGAAGGTATATTTGGATAGGGCGCATATGTAAACGGCCATATGGAACTGTATCTATGCATGAAGCCATGAGTCCCAACAGTCGTAAAAAATGGGAAGCTGGACATTGGCGGTTGTAGATTATATCTGCAATTGCTTGGTTGATTGCCAAAAACCTGTTCTCGGAGGGGAGAACTAACCCCTTGTTCAGGTTGAAAACTGCACCCAGATAGGTAATTATCTGTGAAGGCACTAAATGGCATTTGTCTAAATTGATTATCAATCCTAGATCTACCAGAAGTTGTATTGTTTGATTTAATTGATGAAGTAACAATTCTCGAATCTGATTTTTGACTAGCCAATCGTCCAGATACATAAAAATGTGAATTTGTTGACTGCGGAGATGCCCACCTACTGCGGCCATTAGTTTGGTAAAAACCCTTGGTGCAACTGTGATGCCGAAGGGCATGGCTCGAAATTGGTAATGAACTCCCTGTACACAAAACCTCAGATACTTCCTGTGAGGTGGAAACATGGGAATTTGTAGGTATGCATCTCGCAGATCTAAGGTGGACCCCCACTCCCCCACATGGAGGGCTTGAATGATTGATCTTAGTGTTTCCATCTTGAAATGAGATTTTTCCATGTATACATTGAGAGGTTTCAAGTTTAATATTGGACGGAGACCTCCGTCTTTTTTTGGAACAATGAAAAAGGTGCTGTAAAAACCCTGGCCTTCCTGACCTGGTGGTACTAATTCTATAGCACCTTTTCCTAATAATTTTTTTACCTCTTCTAAAATATTTGACATATGTACAATATTTAACAAATTTGTTGTCCGCACTCCGGACTTTGGAGGTTTGCTTACAAATTTTAGACGCAACCCTTCCTCTACTATTTTCAACACCCAGGGATCGGAAGTTACCTGCTTCCATTTGTCGACAAAATTCTGTACATGACACCCTACCTGGGTCTGATCCTGGGCTAACTGTACATAACTTATTAATCTTTTTACTTCTGGGGACGAAACCCCAGCTGTCGTGGTCCCTTTTTTTGAAAGGAGTCAGAAACTGAACTTTGACCCCTTCTGTCCTGGTTGTTTGATTTGTGTTTTTGATGTGGACCAGAGGACTTGAATCTTTTAGCAGAGTCAGCTGAGTAATCACCATCCACAACCTTGCGTTTAGCCCCTACATGTAAGTTTGAGGGCTTAGACTCTTGTTTGTCAACGACTTTTATTTTTCTTAGATGCTGAGTCTCCTTTGCATCACGGATATTTTCAGCACTGTCATGAAGCAAATCAAAAAATTTGCCGGCAAATAAATTAGGACCAAGGGTAGATAATTGTTTCAGTTTGTTTTCTGTAGACTTATTCTTAAAGGACATCTCCTTAATATGCAAGATTCGTCTACATTTCACAGAATTAACTGCAATACGAGCAGTAACATCAGACATTGCTTTGAAAACTTGAAGCAAAGCCTTTAATGCATCAAGTCGATCATCATCAATATTAACCTTGGCAATATACGAAGTTAGCAAGACACCATGTGATATTTGGCGCAACAAAAGCCTAGACTGAGAATCAATCTTTTTTAATTCTATGTTTTGTAAAAACAATTCCCTGTTCTTAAAATGAAAATGTGATTTTTTAGATCCAAAGTTTTTATTCTGACCCTGTTGTACATTGCAACTTGTCAAACCTTCCTCTGCATTTTCATCTAAATGAGGAGGGGTACAGAATTGATTGAAATGATCACTACTAATCTGGAATTTCTCATCATCTGAGGCTTTGAAAGTACGTAGGGTACCTTTATTCACAAATTCCTTATCGACTGAATGTAAAGCATTCAAGACAACCCCATCTAAGGGAAGCCTACATCTTGGTGAGGAGTTTTTTTGCTTGTCGCATGACAAGTGATCCGAGACAGATTGGTACTGGACCTCCTGTGATTTTTCACTATCAACCGTGATACCAAGTTCTGATGCTACTTTACACATAAGGTTAGTGTAGCCAAAATTATTGTTAATATCTGCATGATCTACAAAAACTTGGTCTGAGCAAGTACCAGCCACTGAATTCTGGTCTGGATTTTCATTATCCCCATTATCACTCTTGGACTCTGACTGGTTACGAGCCAAAACTGAAAACTCGGACTCGTCTTCCGAGACATCCTCATAATCATTATTATTGGAGAACTTGTCAAACCTACGTCTGACATTTGAGAAAGTTGACGTAGTCGTGTTTGCAGTACATGACACACTAGTGGATACAGAGGTTGTAGTATTTGAGATAAAAGTGGCAGACGTTGCTGCAGACCTCAAGAGGGTAGGATTAAGGGCCTCTTGAACTCTCTTGTCTACAAAATCTTTCCAAAAGTCTTGTTGATTTGGCATATTAAACATCCACATAAATGGATTAGACGACATTTCAGTTCGTGCCTGAGCATTAATGTCGATATTAGATGCGTGAATATCATGGACACTGCCAACCCCTACAGGGGAGTTACTTTGGAAGGTCCCTGTCCCCACAAGAGGACTTTGTATGGCTCCTGTCCCCGTAAGAGGACTTTGGGTGGTTACTGTCCCCGTAAGAAGACTTTGATTGTTTTGGTTGTCGGCCCTCGTAAGAAGGCTTGAAGCAACAAATTGTCGTGTCCCCGTAAGAGGACTTGAAGGACAAGTCTCAACATCAGTCGATCTCGACTGTTTCTTGGTAGCCGCCAAGCGAGCTTTGTCAATCATACGTTCCACCGACTGACGTTTTTCCGATGTCCAAGATTTACAAATCTCGCACGGAAATTCACTATTACAAACTCGATGACGGTAACAATCATCGTGATCATCCAAAATATTAACCAATTTATCACACTTTATACAAAGTTTGAAATCGGCCGACATCACGTAATATATACGTAATCCAAATAAAATAAACGATAAAAAGGGTAAATAAAGGTTTCTGCTTCAGAAAAAAAACGTATTTTCTCAACTAAAAATCATTTAATATACTCCAAAATAGTTGTAAAATATCAGGACCATTTTGCTGAAGACATAGCATGGCTGCCCGAAAAAAACTGAAAACGAGGCTTGTATTTTAAGGGAGGTAACCGATGGGTTGTTGAGGTGGGAAATTTGAATTCAGGCAAATGCTGAAGACGACCCGAGAACATTGCAAAAAGTTGATGCAGGTAAGTCC
>NZ_CAHJWD020000218.1 GCF_903642095.1 Bathymodiolus brooksi thiotrophic gill symbiont
GCAGCCGAAGGGAATATATATCATAAGCCGGGAATGTCACATTATATACCCTGTCTGATAGCTGAATAACAGATATATTACGGATTTAACCATTGTTTTTTTTAAATACAACATCCAACTGTATTAAATAAATTTGCCTCTTTTATTTTCATTTTTCGTATCTCTAGATGTCCGTTTCCGTACCTTTGACGTCATTCTTCAATGACGTCAAAATATGTGTCGCGTCATATTTCATGTATGGGGTGTCTCATGAAGGAAAATACTGTACTAAATTTCTAAATCAATACAGTTTCATATGTAGTAAATTTTATAAACTTTATAAATATAACATTAATATATCACATAACAAAACAACGGGTTTGCGAAACAGTTTCAATAATTTAAATGTTAACAACATGTAAATAAAACCTTGGTGTGGCCCCATGACGTCGAAAGTTTTCAAGGCTCAACGTTTTGTTTATTTGTTATGGTACAGCCGTGGAACATAGGAGTTTGCTGAATCGATCAGGTATTTGTGACGGAATTAACCGTTGTAATATTTTTTTGTTCATGCAGCCGTTTTGAGTATAAAAACAGCATTTAATTTGGTAAAAATACATTTATTATTCCGTATTATACCATTGATTCAGTGAAGCGTAATGTTTTGTCGTCCATGTTTTAATCGTTTTTGGGGACTGAAATATATACCCCGTCTGTTTTCCGAATATATGCTGACATTCAGGGTTGAAGAACCAATGAAAATATGTGTAACAAACTAAATTCGTAATATTATATGTTATTCAGCTATCAGACAGGGTATATAATGTGACATTCCCGGCTTAGGATCTATATTCCCTGAGGCGCAGCCGAAGGGAATATATATCATAAGCCGGGAATGTCACATTATATACCCTGTCTGATAGCTGAATAACAAATATATTACGGATTTAACCATTTTTTTGTTAAATACAGAACCAAACTGTCGTATAAAATTTTTTTTAATTTTTTTTTATTTATTTTTTTTTGTTTGTTTCCTTTTTGTTTGTTTATTTTTATTTTCCTTTTGTTTTTTTTTACCACGTACATAGTCCCAATTCATATTTAAAACCTTATTAAATATTTTGCATCTTTTATTTTCATTTTCCGTATTTCTAGATGTCCCTTTTCGTACCTCTGACATTCTTTGTTCAATGACGTCAAATATTTGTCACGTGATATTTTATGTACTGAGGTGTCTCATAAAGGAAAATCCTGTTCAATATTTCTAAATCAACACAATTTCATATGCAGTAAATTTAATAAACTTTATAATTATAACATTAATATATTACATAACAAAACAACGGGTTTGTGAAACAATTTCAATAATTAAAATGTTAACAATAAGCAAAAACTTGGTGTGGCCCCGTGACCTCGAAAGTTTTAAAGGCGGAAACTTTAACACACTTTCACTTGTTGATTGTTATGTTCAAATTTGTAATGGTACAGCCGTGGAACATGGGAGTTTGCTGAATTGTTCTGGTGTTTGTGACGGAATTAACTGTTGTAAGAGTGTTATAATCACAAAATAAATCATCATAATTTACATCCAAAATGTCAACGACGTCCGTAACCGACGATGAAACATGTGTATTGGCTCTCATTTGAACAAGTGATGTTGAACTTGAACTGTTTTGTGTCGGCGGCATGAGTTGCAACCGGGAAGTACTGTGCGGTGGCATTATTGAGGATAGTTGAGATGGTTGCTCTCCACGAACAGAACTTGTGATAATGTCTCCCATAACTTGTTTTTCCTTTGATGAAACACGTTGATATACTGCAACTGACGAGGCAGATTTGTGTCCGGTAACTGCCATAATTTGTGCCATTGAACAGTTTCTTCCGAGGATAGTTGCACCCGTTGCACGAATTGAGTGGTTGGTGTAGATTTGTGAAAGGTATATTTTAATTTTTTATTGAAGAAAAGAATATCTTTTTTGTTCATACAACCGTTTTGAGTTTAAAAACAGCATTTAATTTGGTAAAAATACATTTATTATTCCGTATTATGATATTGATTCAGTGAAGCGTAAATATTTCTGTTTTTGTCAACCACGTTGTTATTGTTTTTTGGGGCCCAAATGAGGGAGACCGAAAACGTACATATATACCCCGTCTGTTTTCCGAATATATGCTGACATTCAGGGTTGAATAACCAATGAAAATATGTGTAACAAACTAAATTCGTAATATATGATAATATGTGTAACAAACTAAATTCGTAATATTGTGATTTATCCTGCAATCAGTACATTTGCTGTACAAATATGCTATACGAATAAATTTTTGCTTTATTCGTACTAGACGAATAAACTTTTCAGCCTACGAATAAACTTTCCTGGTACCCTGTAGCTATGTACAGCGGAGGGCGCAGACAAGTATGAAACTGGTACTAATGTAACGCGGACCACGAAGAAGACACCCTTGACAACATTTATGAAAGGCGAGGAATGACGCTTGTTTCTGTCCTTTTTGTTTAAATCTGACAAGTTTTCCGACTTTTTTGACATTGCAGGATAAACACAATATACGTACATTGTCGTTAAATATAAAATTCATTTGTACTCGCTGCGAAACAGGCCTGAAAAGCTCGCCGAAGGCTCGCTATTCTGCCTGTTTCTAAAGCTCGTACAAATAAATTTTATATTTACCGACAATGTACGTATATTGTATATTTATCCTGCAATCAGTACATTTGCTGTACAAATATGCTATACGAAT
>NZ_CAHJWD020000219.1 GCF_903642095.1 Bathymodiolus brooksi thiotrophic gill symbiont
CTGTGCCACTGGCAATGGCGGATAGGTTGATTGCTGTATTGTTGGCTTTACCGAAGATGATATAGGATTTACCTGCGCCTAATTCACCGTTTGAGGTGGCTTGATGGGCGCCAACAATCAAATCATCCAAGCCATCGCCGTTGACATCGCCTGCGTTGGAGACTGAGCGACCACTTAAACTACTCTGACCCTCACCGTTAATAACAAACCCCCCTATGCCACTAGCAATAGCAGATAGCTTGATTGCTGTGCTGTCGGTTTTACCGAAAATAACATAGGATTTACCTGCGTCCATTTTATTTGAATCAGCTCTAGGAGCACCAACAATAACATCATCCAAGCCATCGCCGTTGACATCGCCTGCGTTGGAGACTGAGCGACCACTCTGATCATTCGCATTCTCACCGTTGATAATAAAGCCTTGTGCCGGTTTTTCTTTCACCAATATGGTAATAAGTTGTTCTGTCTCATTACCTGCAAGATCAGTAGCAATAATGGTAACTGTGTCGCTATTATGCGCTGATGTTTGTATTGTTTTGTAAGTTAGTATTCCAGTGTCATCGGTAATCGAAAATTTATCGATATTTTTTCCTTTTATGCGATAAGAAATACCTTCATCTGCATTACCACCATTAAGGTTGGTTGCTTGAGCATCATAAACAGTAGTTGTAATAGGGGTGTTGACATCAACTTTAATTTTAGTGGGTTGCAAGTCAAATGTTGGGTCTGTGTTATCTACGACAATACGCAAAGTATTTTTACCTATATTTGAGACATTGCCAACTGCATCGGTTTGCCTAACCTGAATGGCATTAACCGCATAAGTGGCATTATCAGCTAGCGTAAAACTACTGCCTGTGCCATTAACGAAGTCATTACCATTATTAACAGAATACTGCCAAGTTGCATTCATTTCTAAATTATTAATAGTAATCAAGCCATTATTGGTAATGCCATCGTTCTTTAGCAGACCTGTATCTACAAAGTCAAATGCTGGCTGAGCTGGTTTGACTGTGTCAACCGCTGTTGTTATTGAACTTAAACCCGTAACACCGACACCATTGCCATTGCCAGAAAGGTTAACGGTAACCGTGTAATCACCTTGGGTAAGTTTTGAAGTCCAAGTATCGCTATTGCCTAAAGTCCAAGTGTTATCACTAGTATTAACACTTGGAAGATTAGCACTAATTGTATGAACAGTAGTATTACCTTGCTTAAAGACAATACTACTAATATTTATTGAATTCACTGTGCCAGTGATTGCCTCTGTGCCACTTAAA
>NZ_CAHJWD020000220.1 GCF_903642095.1 Bathymodiolus brooksi thiotrophic gill symbiont
CCCAGCTCCAAGTCGGCCATGTGCCCAAATGGTATACTGGCGGTAGGCTGCATACCTATTGGATCTGTTGTAATCCTCGTCATGGGGCATTACTACAAGTTCCTCTCGAAACATTCTAGCAACCCCCAACACTTCCTCATCAAGGACAATCCGATCAAAGTCCTGTAATAAAGACAAGAGATTTAATAAAAACAGAGTAAAGACAGATGGTTATACATTCATCTAGAAAAATGAGCTCTATTTAAAAAAGAAATATAATTCATTATAAGTGAAATAGTTTGCACAAATTCAGTTTAGAGAAATAAAAAAAAGTCTTATTTTGGAAGGAAAGATTTTCTCGTGGGACTTTCTTATGACCACAGTTTTATTTCGTTTTTTTGTTGGTATATGGGAGAACCATTTTGGTCTTGCAATTTTTTTTTATCAATTTACCCCTCAAGCTATTCAATTTTAATTTTATGTTTTTTTTCCTAAAAATTATTTTGATTCTGAATCTTGAAGAAAAAAATTTGGCTGGACAGGAGAAAAAAATATATTCCGACTTGACATTTTCACAGTATAATCATATACTTGCCATTTTCACAGTATAATCATATACAAAATTTTGAAGAAAAAAAATTATTCCAGCACTTCGCCAATCTAATTAAAATTAGATCTACGCACTTGCTCCCTATTTTAGATCTAATTATACCCCCGCTCCCCGAAGGGGGAGGGGGGTATACTGTTTTACCTCTGTCCGTCCGTCCTTCCAAAATATTTTTCGTCACATTTTTCTCAGCAACTATTGATGGCAGAAATCTGATATTTGGTCACAAGCTTCACATAGGTATGCCATATCGTGGGAAGCGTTTTTGGAACCATCAGATTCCTACTTCCTGTTTGCCGACTTAGTTGGTTTTTATCCACATTGAACATATATGCACATTTTTCTCAACAACTATTGATGGCAGAAATCTGGTATTTGGTCACAAGCTTCATATAGGTACCCCATATCATGGGAAGTGGCAGGGGTATCATAAGTGAGCATTAGATCACAGTTCACCTTGTTTTAATTAGATTGGCACTTCGCCGGAAAATAAGAAAATATGATTTCTGTGGCGTCTGAAAAAAACATTTCTACGTGACATAGCCCCCTTCAAGGTAAATGGTCAGTCCCATATTATTTTGCAGCAACTGTCTTGTGGAACTAGAAGTAAGGTCTCTTTTGTTTCTAATCCAGCCCAAATTTCTCTGAAACATTCCAGTCAATTAACAAATAAAACAACACTGGCTACGTCATTCGTTTTCATCAGACATGTATTTCACTGTGTTCTACATGTATGTCTCTGTTTTCATATTGTCGGTAAACTGGCTAAAATAAATTAATTTAACACGTGTATCAAAATCTCGGGGAACAACTTCATAACTTATAAGAAGAAAAAAACTAATTTAGTTATTTTTAACGCCGGCAAAAATTTCCGATCGAAAATACGTAGTTGAGCTTGTCCCCATAGGGTGCCTCCTGGCATGTTTTCAATGGTTATCGTGGAAATATCGGCTGAATCTGTTAAGGCATGTAGTTTTCATCAAAGAAAATCTATTCCTGATACAGAAATTATTTATTCTACGTCTTTTAGATACAATCGGTTCGCAAATAGCTTTTTTCCTCAACTTTTATAGAAACTTACCTCAATATCCATGCTGCAGCATCCGGGCTACTGACATAAAAATAGATAAATAAATAGAGTTGGCCTCGCCCAGGTCAGTGCATAATTAATTAGCTTCCGGTAACGATGGTCAGCTTTTTTAGTCGAAAAAACAACGTTTCGGAGCGTATTCATCAATAATTCGGTGTTTAATCTTCATTTTATGAAGGTCAGTACGGAAATCGACAATAATTTTGGGTATGAAAAAATTACGCAGCTGGTAGACAATATCCCTTTAAAAGATTTTTTTTTACATTTCTCGAGGTGAATATGTCAAACATTTTGTGATCGATGCGTAT
>NZ_CAHJWD020000221.1 GCF_903642095.1 Bathymodiolus brooksi thiotrophic gill symbiont
AATGTTCTGTATTTGAAGTAGATTGTGTACATGTAATTAAATGTAACAAGTTCATCTAAAGAACCCTTTGTTTCTGTAATAGCCACACACTGTAAATATGGGAGGAGCTCTATTGGTATAAGTGTATGTATGTACAAATAATGTATCATTAACTTACTTTCATTAGTTTTATATATATCTATATGTCCTTTGTGCATGAAGTCTAATTTCTGGTTCATCATGGTAGCTTTCGTGATCTGATAGAGTTTAATCCCTATAAAATTGTCTCAGGACTAGATTAGTTGATAGTAAAATATAATGTTGTTGACTTGTCTGGCCAATACATGTAGCTAGAAGAACATGAAATTGATTACCTCTAATTAGATGATGGTGAAATTTGCTGTTGTCTAGCTATAGCTATGTGTTGATCGGTCTGATATTACAGGACATGAAGCAGGTGACATCTGTGGCTTCCAATATTTACATTGCCATTGGGGCAGGAATTATTTCGACTGGTTTGCTACATGTATGTTGAAAAGTCACAGGGTCAGTTATGTGCCTACATGTATAACAGCTACATTTGTATAACCTCAAATCCAATTGTACTTGTTTACCACTTTTACAGAAATGAACCAGCTCTGAAATTATAATGAAGAAATTTAAGTTCTTTTATATATATCATCATACTGTCTTAACAATAAAAAAAAGAGGCTACTGCCCCAGGGCTGCCTCCTAAGTATATCCAGAAATGAGGTGCCATTTGAAAAATTGCATATCTAAGATGGGGACATCATGAGGAAGTCTGCAATTTTCATATGATTTACATTATTTGATTAAAGATATAATTTCTAATTGCATGCATGTTATTTTCTGAACTTGAAAATGATACCTTTCGCTTAAATCAAGCTGAATTAATAAATGAAATAAAAATTAAATGTTCGAGGTTCGTGGACAAAATGAAAATCGGATGCATCTAACCTTTATCTGATCTTAAGAGTCTATGTAACTAGAGGCTCCCAGGAGCCTGTATAGCTCACCTGGGTTTTAGGTTTCAAACCACTAATTCACCAATCAGAGCTTGGAACATATACGAAAGTAGTCCCTTTTCAAGAAAAAGGTTCCTTTCACTTTGTAGTATTGTGAAAACTACTGAATGGAATGGAGTAATTAAAATTGATAATTGAAGTTAAATAAATAGGGATTATTTTGAGCCCAAATTTGATGGATTTAGTTGTATTTTAATACCTCTATGGAGGATTTGATGCATGACCTATAAATACTGAATTTCTTGGGGATGACCGAGCTATTTTTAGAGTAGGTGTTTTCCGTAGCATGGCATTTCACTGCAAGATTTTAAACATGCCCTGATATTTTGACAGAACGTAGAGGAATCATGTACGTTTCAGAAAATATATGGTCTTGGAAAGGTTAAACTTAAGATAAAATGACCAGGTAGGCTCGAAAAAACACAAATTTAGTAGAAAACCTTAAAGAAATTAATTAGTGGTTTGACACCTTAAGACAAAAACGTCAAAATTATCTTTTGTTGCTATCATGTTCAAATTAGCCTAAA
>NZ_CAHJWD020000222.1 GCF_903642095.1 Bathymodiolus brooksi thiotrophic gill symbiont
ATCATCTGTCCTTTTCTTTTGGCCTTTGTATCATCTGTCCTTTTATTTTGGCCTTTGTATCATCTGTCCTTTTCTTTTGGCCTTTGTATCATCTGTCCTTTTCTTTTGACCTTTGTATCATCTGTCCTTTTCTTTTGGCCTTTGCATCATCTGGTCCTTTTCTTTTGGCCTTTGTATCATCTGTCCTTTTCTTTTGACCTTTGTATCATCTGGTCGTTTTCTTTTGGCCTTTGTATCATCTGTACTTTTATTTTAACCTTTGCATCATCTGGTCCTTTTCTTTTAGCCTTTGTATCATCTGGTCCTTTTCTTTTGGCTTTTGTATCATCTGTACTTTTCTTTTGGCCTTTGTATCATCTGTCCCTTTCTTTTGGCCTTTGTAACATCTGTCCTTTTATTTTGACCTTTGCATCATCTGGTCCTATTCTTTTGGCCTTTGCATCATCTGGTCCTTTTCTTTTGGCCTTTGTATCATCTGGTCCTTTTCTTTTGGCCTTTGTATCATCTGTCCTTTTCTTTTGGCCTTTGTATCATCTGTCCTTTTCTTTTGGCCTTTGTATCATCTGGTCCTTTTCTTTTGGCCTTTGTATCATCTGTCCTTTTCTTTTGGCCTTTGTATCATCTGTCCTTTTCTTTTGGCCTTTGTATCATCTGTCCTTTTCTTTTGGCCTTTGTATCATCCGTCCTTTTATTTTGACCTTGGCATCATCTGGTCCTTTTCTTTTGGCCTTTGTTTCATCTGGTCCTTTTCTTTTGGCCTTTGTATCATCTGTCCTTTTCTTTTGACCTTTGTATCATCCGTCCTTTTCTTTTGGCCTTTGTATCATCTGTCCTTTTCTTTTGGCCTTTGTATCATCTGTCCTTTTCTTTTGGCCTTTGTATCATCTGTCCTTTTCTTTTGGCCTTTGTATCATCTGTCCTTTTCTTTTGGCCTTTGTATCATCTGGTCCTTTTCTTTTGGCCTTTGTATCATCTGA
>NZ_CAHJWD020000223.1 GCF_903642095.1 Bathymodiolus brooksi thiotrophic gill symbiont
GTAGATATCAAATTTATCCTCAGATATTTCAGTCATTTTCATTTTCATCTTCTATTTTGACAGGTCTCGGCTTTGTTGGAAGTACATCTCCATCACACTGTGCAGATAGAGCATCAACAAATTCCTCTGAACTGGTGCAGTGCCTTTGTAGAACAGACACAGAAGAACTACTGGAATTGTCCGTGTAAGACTCTTTGAGTGTTGATGTAAATTTATGTCCAGCGTGTAAATTTCATGTTTTCTGTATTTTGATCACTAGGAATCTTTTTTTTTCTTAATCTGTAGTGGTAATTTCCAGTTTGTTTAAAGTGGCCGAGCACATTAAAATCATCATTTTATGCATTTTGATGTTAATATCCTGCAGTAGGAAGGCATCTTTATATTCCCTATGATTCAGTCTTTCCAGAATTAGATAAGGGCTCCTTATAGAGGTCTATCTTGATTTTTTGGAATTTTTTTAAGCAATTTGGATATTGCGGACAAATTCCTGTAAATTTGTAAAGAACAGTGTACTTGTTTAAAAATTTCTAAATAGAGTCTGTAACATCTGTAAGTGTTCAAATATAGTTATTCTTGTTTCAAATTGGATAAATTATTAGGAAAAAAATATACAGTGGATGATGTAGATTATTTTTGGTCTTCTTAAGAAAATTACAGAATTTAAGAAAAAAATATTAAAATTAAGTCATTTGTTTTTTCTAAATATACATGTTTTTTGCTTCTTGGCATGCTTCAGTTTAATACCTGAATGTGAGAAATGTCATGAGAAAATGAATTTAAAAATAATACTGCAATTCAAGTTAGATAACTCTTTTTTTTGTCGTTTTTCCCAATTTTGTTAAATCCGTCCCCAAAGTATTGCAATGGTAAATATTCATGATTTAGCTGACAAAAAAGTTTCTTTGTCATGTAACGTGTTTGTTTTTTTTCGTTTTTTTTTTATTGCAGTTAAGCCAAACTGGCATCATCAAACTTTCCCATAGTAATTATGCATTAACAAAATACAATATTTTCTGTTCACTACATAGCAATATGACATTTTTTTACAAAACTAAGCTCACCGATAAAGAAATTCGTAAAGTAAGCGAGTACATTAAGAAAAAAATTAGTTTTAGTGCGCACAACGCGTTTCTGGAATAACCTTCATCAAGTACGCTCAAAATCGAAAGGTTGGAAAGCCAAATAATGTAAAAGGTTTTGCGAGCAAGTAAACCAAAGGGCCTAAATAGGATCGCCAAAATCGGCAAAGGTCACCTATGCCTGAGGAAGGAGAACCTTAATTTTAATAATACTTTTATTATTTAGAAACTGTAAATTTCAATAACACATATATCTATTAAACCATGTCAGTGCTGAAGCACTGACTATTGGGCGGATGATAGCCTAAGGGACTAATAGTCCACCAGCAGAGGTATCCACCCAGTGATAGTAATAAAGCGTAGATATCAAATTTATCCTCAGATATTTCAGTCATTTTCATTTTCATCTTCTATTTTGACAGGTCGCAGCTTTGT
>NZ_CAHJWD020000224.1 GCF_903642095.1 Bathymodiolus brooksi thiotrophic gill symbiont
AACCTTAGTGGATCTTGGCTATCTTGTTTCGTGTAGCTAACCTTAGTGGATCTTGGCTAACTTGTTTCGTATAGTTACCCTTATTGGATCTTGGCTCTCTTGTTTCGTGTAGTTAACCTTAGTGGATCTTGGCTATCTTGTTTCGTGTAGTTGACCTTAGTGGATCTTGGCTATCTTGTTTCGTGTAGCCAACCTTAGTGGATCTTAGCTATCTTGTTTTGTGTAGTTAACCTTAGCGGATCTTGGATATCTTGTTTCGTGTAGTTAACCTTAGTGGATCTTGGCTATCTTGTTTCGTGTAGTTAACCTTAGTGGATCTTGGCTATCTTGTTTCGTGTAGTTAACCTTAGTGGATCTTGGCTCTCTTGTTTCATGTAGTTAACCTTAGTGGATCTTGGTTATCTTGTTTCGTGTAGTTAACCTTAGTGGATCTTGGCTATCTTGTTTCGTGTAGCTAACCTTAGTGGATCTTGGCTAACTTGTTTCGTATAGTTAACCTTAGTGGATCTTGGCTCTCTTGTTTCGTGTAGTTAACCTTAGTGGATCTTGGCTATCTTATTTCGTGTAGCTAACCTTAGTGGATCTTTGCTATCTTGTTTCGTGTAGTTAATATTAGTGGATCTTGGCTATCTTGTTTCGTTTAGTTAACCATACTGGGTCTTAGCTATCTTGTTTCGTGTAGTTAACCTTAGTGGATCTTGGCTCTCTTGTCTCGTGTAGTTACCCTTATTGGATCTTGGCTCTCTTGTTTCGTGTAGTTAACCTTAGTGGATCTTGGCTATCTTGTTTCGTGTAGTTGACCTTAGTGGATATTGGCTATCTTGTTTCGTGTAGTCAACCTTAGTGGATCTTAGCTATCTTGTTTCGTGTAGTTAACCTTAGTGGATCTTGGCTCTCTTGTCTCGTGTAGTTAACCTTAGTGGATCTTGGCTCTCTTGTTTCGTGTAGTTAACCTTAGTGGATCTTGGCTATCTTGTTTCGTGTAGCTAACCTTAGTGGATCTTGGCTAACTTGTTTCGTATAGTTAACCTTAGTGGATCTTGGCTATCTTGTTTCGTGTAGTTGACCTTAGTGGATCTTGGCTATCTTGTTTCGTGTAGTTAACCTTAGTGGATCTTGGCTATCTTGTTTCGTGTAGCCAACCTTAGTGGATCTTAGCTATCTTGTTTTGTGTAGTTAACCTTAGCGGATCTTGGATATCTTGTTTCGTGTAGTTAACCTTAGTGGATCTTGGCTATCTTGTTTCGTGTAGTCAACCTTAGTGGATCTTGGCTATCTTGTTTCGTGTAGTTAACCTTAGTGGATCTTGGCTCTCTTGTTTCATGTAGTTAACCTTAGTGGATCTTGGTTATCTTGTTTCGTGTAGTTAACCTTAGTGGATCTTGGCTATCTTGTTTCGTGTAGCTAACCTTAGTGGATCTTGGCTAACTTGTTTCGTATAGTTA
>NZ_CAHJWD020000225.1 GCF_903642095.1 Bathymodiolus brooksi thiotrophic gill symbiont
CAAAGATGCTGTTCACCTGTCTCCTAATGATGACTACTACCTGGTTACAGATTCTGAGGGTAATATTGGCAATATGCATTTCTTGCATCCAATACCAGAGCCACAAGTGACTAAACCGGAGCTCCTGCAAGAAAATAAGAATGACATTGTAGGGAACAAAACCTTACATTGTGGAAAATTAATGGACATGTTCAAGAAATTTTACAAGGAACATGGTCAAAATGAACCCAGATGTGAACTTTTATGCAACTGGAATACAAACAATTGTCAAAAGTGGGGATTGTCATGGCGTCTCAGATTAAAATGTGATAACTGTAACTTTTGTGGCGAGAAAACTAAAGTGTACACTGAAGCCTGGAATTATTTACATGTGGCGGTTCTAAACTTAGATGTAAAATATTAACACAAGTTTTTGAGTGACATAAATGAGACACATGATAATTTTCTGGATTCAGTTGAATACAACGTGTGTGAATCATGTATCTTAGTCTATGTACATGCATTGGTACAAAACGTGAGTGTCCTGGCAATCGAACATCAATAACAGTGTAACCAGATTTTGTTTTTCTATCCTGTATATAAAATACATGTATTATTTAAACTTTTTTCTGTTTTCTTCATGATTCTGTCTAAATAATCGTTAGCAAAAACATCAGGCATACTGAAATCAGCTGCCTCGGCCATATTTTAGCTATATTCAAGACAAATTTTTAAATATTTGGAAAAAATTTCCCTAAATGTGATCATCAATATTCTAAAAGAATGGCTGACAAAGATGAATCCACATCGGATGCAGTAACCATAGATACAAACCCGGGAAATTTGTTTGCACACCCCCCCTTAAGTGAACCGCAAATATTGTCTACTGCTAAAACATGACTTTTTTCTGATACCTTGTTGTCTTACAAATAAAACATGACCATCAGAAAAAAAAACTTGCCCCTAAAAAGGGGAGATAATTTGAAAATACAAAAAGTGTCAAACAGTGAGAAAATTCAAAAGGTTGGTGTGAATGTAGAAAAAGAGTGCAAACAAAAAATGTTTTGTTTTTAAAAAAAAGAAATGAAATGAGACATTAACAGGTTAAACAACTAAACAAGAGCTTACTCAACACAAATAAAGATAAGAAATGGCCTGGGATGAAAATATGGAATTTTGCCAATTTTTTTACTGAAGATGTAAAAAAAAATCATATTTTTCCACAATTTTTTCGTTATATTGCTATTTATTTGGTTCCAGTTGGAGGTCAATTATGTGTATTAGGAGAGTACATTTTATTGGTCTCTTGATTACATAAAACTTTCAAGTAATTAGTTTGTCATGTGCTTGGGTGAGAAGGATATTAAAATGATGGTCAGATCTAAGATAAATATAAGAATGTTTATTACCTTTGAAATTAAAAGCCAATTACACGATAAAATCATTTCAAAGTCAATATCAATACAAGGGAATACACAAGTCTAAATTTAAAAAATGTCGCAACGAGGTAGACCCACTATAAGGAGAAGATTCTTTCAAACGGTACATCCAAGGTTCAGAAAAAAAATCAGCTTCAGAGTGCCTGGAGTCAACAATATCATCGAAAAGATTACCTGTATCTACATTCAAAGATGCTGTTCACCTGTCTCCTAATGATGACTACTACCTGGTTACAGATTCTGAGGG
>NZ_CAHJWD020000226.1 GCF_903642095.1 Bathymodiolus brooksi thiotrophic gill symbiont
TGTTTAAAGTTAACTGTCAACTTTATCACGTTTTTATTGTATTTCATTAGCAAATATGCTATATGAGCATTCGGGGACAAATGCTTATGGGAAGGGGGGCTATGTTACGAGTTTGCGGTTACTCGTAATCGCGTTTGTTTACTTTTTGAAATACTTCGGGAATTTTCACGTGTTTTGTGCAAGCAGAACCATTTGACCACTGGTTGACAGTTATCGTGAATATTTGAGGTTTGTTTATTTAATTATGTGTATTTATTACTTAATTGCTAACTGTATAATGCATTTATTCATCTCTAATCCCTCACATTCCGGTTAGATACTTTGTTGTTTACTACGTCAGCCATTAATAATTTAACGTATTTGTGTATTGGCGGGAATTCTCGCGAGACGTTATTTTATAGAGCAGACGTTTGATTGGCTAAGACCAGGGGGTGGGACCAATAAATAGGGGTCTTGATCAGCCTTCGTCAGAATCTTTTCTCATTGCTGTTCAAGAGCAGACGTTAATTTCTTAGCAAAGCAATATAAATCAGCCTTCGTCAGCCTTCATAAACATGGCTCATAGAGGAGTTGAGAAAATGAGAAACCAGTTGGGAATGGTAATTGTTTAAACCGGCGAAATTGATGCCGATATTTAAATTAGCCATGTGCTTGATTATCTGCTCTTGAGGTCAGCCTTCCTGATTCGCTAATAATCAGCCTTCGATCTAAAAACCTATTTACGCTCTATTTGGCATATATATAGTAAAACTATAGTAAAGTTTGACGGAAAGTCATATTTTTGCAAAGTTTAAGAAACTTTGTGTTTAAATTACTTAATAAATATTTTTAAAGGCTGAAGCCAGTGAAGGCTGAAATCAGCCTTCATCCAATTTTGTACAAATCAGCCTTCATATGTTTAGAGGGATTATAGTACTTATTTGTTCAACAAATATTAATGTGCAATAATTATAGTA
>NZ_CAHJWD020000227.1 GCF_903642095.1 Bathymodiolus brooksi thiotrophic gill symbiont
ACAGCCTTTGGAAACCAGTACACCAAAGAGCTTCAACAGGAAAGCCAAATACATCAACAGCGTTTGGAAACCAGTACACCAAAGAGCTTCAACAGGAAAGCCAAATAAATCAACAGCCTTTGGAAACCAGTACATCAAAGAGCATCAACAGGAAAGCCAAATAAATCAACAGCCTTTGGAAACCAGAACAAATAATAAATTCAATTTACTTAGAAATAACATGCTAATTGAATTAAATATGCTTGATATGGGGGGTCTACCAGTAAATATCGATATTTTGTTATTTGGAAATGATAACCTGTCTGTAGAAATAAACACGTTTATACTTTCATGTGTACAAAAATACATAAAAGATACACGGCATTTCTCTTGAACTAACAAGTCAACATGTATAACATTATTGACAATTGTCAACATTGTGTACTTCTACATGTACGTATATTCTTTTCTTGGTCGCACTTGGGGTATTGATTGATTGACGTGTCACAAGTCGATGAAATATACATGTGTTATTCAGTTCAAATTGTACTTACCTAGGTATGCAAGATCCCAAATCCCAAAATATAAACTATGTCTAATCGTAATACGATCCAAGTATGCAACACACATACACCACGTGTTTAAGAATTGTCTTTTGAGGTGTGCTCGATTTGCCATATATTATACCTTAGCACACAGTATGTTTCATCGACTTTTGAAATTTGCATTTTTCGTTCTATTGTATGTTTTTTTTTCTTCTTCGTCTTCATATTCTGAACAAATATTTTATTATTATGTATTTAATGCTGTTCTGATTATATGTAAATTGATGTAACTAGCGGAGAAGACTTTTCTAAGTTGTAAAATTTGTGTCTGATCCATTTGTTGTTATTATGAACAATAACATAAGTTTAAATCAACCAGAACACCAAAGAGCATCAACAGGAAAGTCAAATAAATCAACATCCTTTGGAAAACAGTACATTAAAGAGGATCAACAGGAAAGCCAAATAAATCAACAGCCTTTGGAAACAAGTACACCAAAGAGCATCAACAGGAAAGGTAAATAAATCAAAAGCCTTTGGAAACCAGTACATCACAGAGCATCAGCAGGAAAACCAAATAAATCAACAGCCTTTGGAAACCAGTACATCAAAGAGCATCAACAGGAACGCCAAATAAATCAAAAGCCTTTAGAAGCTAGTACATCAAAGAGCATAAACAGGAATGGTAAATAAATCAAAACCCTTTAGAAACTAGTACATCAAAGAGCATCAACAGGAAAGCCAAATAAATCAAAAGCCTTTAGAA
>NZ_CAHJWD020000228.1 GCF_903642095.1 Bathymodiolus brooksi thiotrophic gill symbiont
TGAAATATTGTTGAAAGTGGGGCTAAACACCATAAACATACATACATACATAGATGAACGAAAATGGAAAATTTCAAAATTCACCAAAAATCCCCACCAAAAAAATTAAATGAAAGTTCTGATATCGTATAAGTTAGCAATACATGTATCTTTCAAATATCAACATTAGGCATCAACTATTCGTCTGAATCAGAGTCCTGATCTTCGCATGCAGACATGTTGCTACATGTATTCCCTCGGCATTCAGTGCAAGCGACAGAACATTCCAGACCATGCTTTCTACAGTTACAGCGTTTTGAATCGCAGTTTGTCTTACATCTGCAATATATCGTTTTTAGAAGTTCATCTGGAGCGGGTGGCAAACTCGATCTGATTGGCACGCACATGTTGTGTTCAATAGACCATCCCCAATCTTTTGCTTCCATATTGTCAGCCTCACCGATCCATTGTTTCACTTGATGAAACACTCGCAAAATATGAAAGTGTGCAGCGTTTGACGTCGGAAGCAAAAACGATGCCATCAACTATCGAGGAATAACAGTTCTGCCTGTAATTAGTAAGATCGTCGAAGCAGTGATCAGAGATAGAATACAACCATTGATCCATAATATGCAAAATCCAACGCAAAGAGGGTTTACGAAAGGATCGTCCCCCATGAATGCTGCTCTACCTGTCGAAGAAGCATACAGAATATTAACCGACGAAAAGCAAAATGGACATCTTGTACTTCTCGATGCAAAAGCTGCATTCGACAAAGTTATACATTCACATCTGTTCCGGCGTATGTACCACGCGGGAATTCAGGACAAAACGTGGACTATTATTAAAAGCTTGCACCACAATGCGGAAAGCTGCATAAAATGGGCAGGAAGCACGTCCGATTGTTTTAAGGTCGGTATGGGAGTCCGGCAAGGAGGTATCCTTAGCACTGATCTCTATAAACTATATATCAACCCACTATTAGACCGTTTGCAAGATGTAGGTATAGGACTGAAAATAGGAAACATCAACGTTAACAACACAGGATGTGCAGACGACATCGCACTACTCAGTACTCAGCTCAGTGATGCACAGATCATGGTCAACATGGCTCTTGACTTTGCGAACCTCGAGGGATATGAATTACAACCAAAGAAAAGTGTAGCAATCCACATTAGAGGAAACAACAAACAGTGCGAAACAACCAACGAGAAACTTAATATGGGGAATATCACCATGCCCGAGGTGGAGCAAGCTACTCATTTAGGTATCATCAGAACAACAACGATGAAACACAATATCCAAACCAATGTTGATGAAAATATAACTAAAGCAAGACGTAGTGCATACAGTCTATTCGGATGTGGATTTCATGGACACAACGGCCTGGATCCCGAGTCCCTACTACACATCTACAAAACCTACATAACACCAGTATTGCTTTACGGTATGGAGCTATTATTACCGTCCTCAAAACCTCTTGAACAACTAGAACTCTTCCAGAAAAGGATACTAAAACAAATCCTGTCATTACCGATGAGCTGTCCGGACCCAGCCGTTTATATACTAACTGGAATTCTACCAATAGAAGCACAAATTCATATAAAAGCCCTCACATTCTTCAATAACGTCTGTCATCAGGGCGAAAAAAACACTGAGAAAAAGCTTGCAAGAAGACAACTAACCGTGAAGGAGGAATCTAGTAACAGCTGGTTTATATGTGTCAACAAAATACTACGAAAATACGACCTGAAAGAGGCATACAACTATTTGGACAATCCTATCAAAAAATCACGATGGATCTCTA
>NZ_CAHJWD020000229.1 GCF_903642095.1 Bathymodiolus brooksi thiotrophic gill symbiont
TAAAATTTTGTAGTCATATATAAAAAAAGTTCTGAAACTTGAAAATTTCAATGGATATTCATATCATTTCTTCAAAACCTTGTTTATATATTATACTTACAGGATACAAACTAAAAATGCACTTCAAATGAAGCTTCTTTAATAATAGAAAGCTTTTATATGAAAAATACATATCAATTTTCCATTATAGTGATAATTCACAGAAAGTAAGGTGTACTTTTGGTTCCCAAAACTAAGTTTTATGTCCAAGTGGTTGAAATTTGATAAAAGCCTAATTATATGTAATATATTTAGAAGATCAAAGAAATAAATTTGCTTGAATGGTTTTCATTCAGCCAAAGTCCAAAATATGTACATACAGGTACCTGTATATTTCAATAATTTACAGATATTATACATGTAGTCAAATACATATATCACACTTTTTAAGTGTACAAAATTCATTCATGTAATGGTCAAGTCTAAAAGTGATAAATTATCAATTAGCATTCTGTGTAATGAATTATTTACTCTGAACAAAATACCATCCCACAGATACAAACAAAAAAAACTCACAATCCACGTTCTCCTCCAGAAGAAATGTCCGACACCCCACATGGTGATACAAATTCAGGACGTACTGGGTCTGGTGTAGAGGCAAATGCAATAGGTTGCTGACATGCTGTTGCAGAAACTGGTTTAAGCTCTTCTTCTACATGTACACTACTTGTGGCCGTCTCGACACAGGATTTGTAATAACTGAATAGTAAATAAATCCAATATCACATCTTAAGGTTTTTAATCACTGTTTTAAAGAAGTGTTGTTGAGAACAATTTCTTTTTTATGCAATCTGTTCCTTTATTTCATGAGACATGATTTTACATACTTTGCCAACAAGGCCATCTAAACAAGCCTTGTTACAAGGCATATAGAATACCTGCATGTACACCTGTAGATCCATGTAGAGTTTTAATACTTGCATTAACAATTAATTGATTCGATATTTTTATTTAAATTGATAATAATAGTAAAATTCGGCTCATTTCAATATTTGTTGATCGCAAAAATACTAAACTGCATTGATATCATTTTTGTATTCCCATTTCCCCTTTGCTGGCCTCTTAACATTCGTGTTTGTTTACCTCGCAAATATGACTGTTTTATGCTACTCATTGACAATAACCTGCTGTTGCCAGGTGCAAAATTACATATATTGAATAATTATCTACCGAAAATGATCATAGGCATCATCATAAATTCATAAAATATGAAAAACGATTGAGAAAGGAAGGCAACATGCTCTGTTTACCTATCAAGCAAAATCTTTGCCACTTTAGCGTGAGTTTTGACGCGTAGCACTTTCTTCAGTTCGTTCCAACGGTCCAACTGATCCCCTATATATATCCTGCCTGTGTTCCATTTGGAAGACACTGCACTTCTATTCCTCTTTCTCTCTGAATCTGTCAAAGTCCGCTTTCTACCACGTGTTGAAACTTTCTCTTCCGACATGTTGTTTATTGTTTTTAAGCAGTGCGCATGCTCAAGACGCGTAAAATAAGAAGGCCATATGAATATATTTGAATATTGTCATCCGGACAATAATTACAATAACGATAGTTTTGGGTCTTTTTTGTCAAAAAATCGTATCTTTTGCAGTGTTAATCTTCATTTTATGAAGGTCAGTACGGAAATCGACAATAATTTTGGGTATGAAAAAATTACGCAGCTGGTAGACAATATCCCTTTAAAAGATTGTATATAACATTTCTCGAGGTGAATATGTCAAACATTTTGTGATCGATGCGTAT
>NZ_CAHJWD020000230.1 GCF_903642095.1 Bathymodiolus brooksi thiotrophic gill symbiont
TCTCTGCACATACACTACTAGTAATTATCTTAAGATTATGTTATGTCTACACATATACTACTAATAATTATCTTAAGACTATGTTCTGTCTGTACATACACTACTGATAATTATCTTAAGACTATGTTCTGTCTGTACATACACTACTGATAATTATCTTAAGACTGTGTTCTGTCTGCACATACACTACTGATAATTATCTTAAGACTGTGTTCTGTCTGCATATACACTACTAATAATTATCTTAAGACTATGTTCTCTCTGCACATACACTACTAGTAATTATCTTAAGATTATGTTATGTCTACACATATACTACTATTAATTATCTTAAGACTATGTTCTGTCTGCATATACACTGCTAATAATTATCTTAAGACTATGTTCTGTCTGCAGATACACTACTAATAATTATCTTAAGACTGCACGTTCTGTCTGCACATACACTACCAATAATTATCTTAAAACTATGCTCTGTCTGCACATACACTACTAATTATCATAAGACTGTATGTTCTGTCTGCACATACACTACTGATAATTGTATTAAGACTATGTACTGTCTGCACATACACTACTAATAATCATCTTAAGACTGTATGTTCTCTCTGCATATACACTGCTAATAATTAGCTTAAGACTATGTTCTGTCTGCTCATACACTACTAATAATTATCTTAAGACTATGTTCTGTCTGCATATACACTGCTAATAATTATGTTAAGACTATGTTCTGTCTGCACATACACTACTACTAATTATCTTAAGACTGTATGTTCTTTCTGCGCATACACTACTAATAATTATCTTAAGACTGTATGTTCTGTCTGCACATACACTACTAATAATTATTCTAAGACTATGTTCTGTCTGCACAAACACTACTAATAATTATCTGAAGACTAATAGGTTCTAACATACATTCTTGGGAAAGACCGGGTGATCTTCCACGAGTGATATAAATTGCATGTCTTTTCGCAAGTGGAGCGCAGCTAAACGAGCGAAAAGACACAACAATTTCTATCACGAGTGGAAGATCACCCAGGCTTTCCCAACAACGCATGTAAGTACCTATTTCTTCCGTAAACCAACAACTTTCACCATCATAAACTCCTAGAGACCCCCGCCATTGATCAGTAACTAATTTGCATAAATTATCAGATCAATATCATTGAGCGTTATGAAATACACATCATATAATATTGACTTTTGTGACATCGACTAATAAACTAAGTAGCTTTCTACTGATATTTGAGCTTTTCTCACTAACATTTTATTGAAAGTATAGTATTTTACTTCATGAGATGTAATATGACGTGACACATATTTTGACGTCATTGAAGAATGACGTCAAAGGTACGGTAAAGGACATCTAGAAATACGAAAAAATGAAAATAAAAGACACAAATATATTTAATACGTTGGAGTCTATATTTGAAAAAAAAAGATGGTTATATCCGTAATATATCTGTTATTCAGCTATCAGACAGGGTATATAATGTGATATTCCCGGCTTAGGATATATATTTAAACGATTTTTTCTTGTTAGAGGCATTCTGATTGGATGTCACAACGAGTAAAGACGAGTGCACGTGAACTCGTCTTACCTCGGTCGTCTCCACCAGAAAACGGCCCTTTACGGAAGAAAGTATGTTCTGTCTGCACATACACTACTGATAATTATATTAAGACTATGTTCTGTCTGCACATACACTACTACTAATTATCTTAAGACTTTATGTTCTGTCTGCACATACACTAGTAATAATAATTATCTTAAGACTGTATGTTCTATCTGCACATACACTACTAATAACTATCTTAAGACTATGTTCTGTCTGCAGATACACTACTAATAATTATCTGAAGACTATGTTCTGTCTGCAGATACACTACTAATAATTATCTTAAGACTATGTTCTGTCTGCACATACACTGCTAATAATCATCTTAAGATTATGTTCTGTCTGCACATACACTACTAATAATTATCTTAAGACTGTATGTTCTGTCTGCACATACACTACTGATAATTATATGTAGACTATGTTCTGTCTGCACATACACTACTAATATTTATCTTAAGACTGTATGTTCTGTCTGCACATTCACTACTAATAATTATCTTAAGACTGTATGTTCTGTCTGCACATACACTGCAAATAATTATCTTAAGACGATGCTCTGTCTGCACATACACTACTAATAATTATCTTAAGACTGTATGCTCTGTCTGCGCTTACACTACTAATAATTAGCTTAAGACTATGTTCTGTCTGCATATACACTACTAATAATTATCTTAAGGCGGTATGTTCTGTCTGAACATACACTACTAATAATTATCTTAAAACTATGTTCTCTCTGCACATACACTACTAGTAATTATCTTAAGATTATGTTATGTCTGCACATACACTACCAATTATTATCTTAAGACTATTTTCTGTCTGCAGATACACTACTAATAATTATCTTAAGGCTGTATATTATGTCTGCACATACACTACTGATAATTATCTTAAGATTATGTTCTGTCTGCACATACACTACTAATAATTATCTTAAGACTGTATGTTCTGTCTGCACATACAC
>NZ_CAHJWD020000231.1 GCF_903642095.1 Bathymodiolus brooksi thiotrophic gill symbiont
GCATAAACCATCATCAAACTACCAATCTGATAAAATAGCACCCATATAAATTAACTTTAAAAATATCTAAAATGTCTTGGAAAAACACCTGACAAAACTCATTTGCAGATGCTTCTCGTTGTTGAGTATAAATTCCTATCAGAACTTTAATGATATGCATAACATCATCAACTAGAAAACAATAGAAAAAACCCAATCAAACCTTTACTCATCTAAACGGGGTGCACCGAGTTACCCGCCACTGATGATGTTTAAAATTCTTATCCTACAAGATTGTAATGCTTCCCTACAGTATTTCTAGACAACTACCGAGAAATTGTTAATTTGCTTTTATTCATTGATTTGGCAATAAAAGTTTGACTATATCCTTATTTATTCAGTAGATAAATATGGTATCTTTGTTCGCAGGTTAATTGGGTATATTTTTTCCTATTTCACTCCTTTTTCTTGTCGGATTAAAGAGTGGTTAATAGAGCTTTTGACCGACTAACGAGTGTTGCACTGATGATATTAATTCAAGTATTTACAAATGGTCTCAACAAATTAAAATGATTATAAACGACAAACAACTGTGCGATTTTTTGCACAATATTAAAGACGAAACTGAACTGGCAATTGACACTGAATTTAAACGCATCAATACTTATTATCCAATACTATGTTTGGTGCAAATTGCAACCAAAAGTGCCACAGATTGTATTGATGTTTTGGCAATTAAAAATCTGCAACCTTTGTTTGATAAACTCTATCAAACAGATTGCCTTTGGATTGTGCATAGTGCAAGACAGGATATTGAGGCACTGCACTGCCTCTCTGGCAAACTACCTAAGCAACTATTTGACACCCAAATTGCACTGGATTTATTAAAAGATTTACGCCCTGAGGCGTGTAATCCGGGTGCACAAATCTCTTATCAAATGCTCACTGAAATCTTGCAAGGTGTGCATTTAGAAAAAGCCTATACTCGACTTGATTGGACAATACGACCATTACCTGATGAGGCAATAGAATATGCACTGGATGATGTGCGTTATTTGATTAAAAATTACCACCAACTTAAAGCACGACTACAAGATGAGCACAAATTAGCGTGGCTATTGGAAGAGGGGCAATCTTTGCTTCATCTTAATTTATATGAAATTGACATTGGGCAGGCGTGGAAACGGGTTAAAGGCATTTCACATTTGCCTAAGAAATTGCACAATATTGGCGTGCAACTTTGTGCTTGGAGGGAAGGCACAGCGATTGACAAAAACAAACCTAGAAAATGGATATTATCTGATAGTGATTTAATCAATATCGCCATGGGAAAAGACAGTTTCAGCGCTGAAATACAACAATCATTTGAACATTTTCTAACCCAACATCCACAACTGCATAATATTAAAATTGACACCCAACAACACACGCCACCAACACCTGAAGAAAAGGCACAAAGGATTATTTTACAAAAAAGCATTCAAGAAAAAGCAAATCAGTATAATCTAACCCTAGAAGTTATGGCTAGTAGCAAAGCTTTGTTAAGATACATTCGTGGCAGTCAATCGGTGAATTTTCTCAGTGGTTGGCGTTATCAAATATTAAAAGAGGAGTTAGAAAAATGCAAAACAGTTTAAAACCCGTCTCAGCAGGCAATATTCCCGATGAAATCAATGTGATTATTGAAATACCCGCCCACTCATCACCCGTTAAATATGAAATTGACAAAGAAACGGGCGCTATGTTTGTTGATAGATTTATCTCAACACCTATGTTTTATCCGTGCAATTATGGCTTTGTGCCTGAAACGCTAGCCGATGATGGCGATCCTGCTGATGTATTGGTTATTACCCCCTATCCGTTGATTCATGATGCGGTAATTACAGCGCGTCCAATTGGGGTTTTGCGTATGACCGATGAGGAAGGCAAGGATTATAAAATTTTGGCAGTGCCAACGGATAAACTTTGCAAATCTTATCATAATATCAAAGGTATTGACGATGTTGAGGCCACACTAAAAGACCAAATTGAACATTTTTTTACTTACTATAAAGACCTTGACGAAGGTAAATGGGTAAAAATTGACGGCTGGGGCAATGCCAAAGAAGCCAAAGAAGAATTAATTAATTCTTTCAACGCTTATAAAAAATAACTTCTAAATCAGCAAGTTAAGATGGCAAATAGTTTTCAAATTATTGGCGGAGAACACCGAAGTAGGAAATTTATTTTTGCCGATGCCGAAGGATTGAGACCCACACCGAGCAAAGTGCGTGAAACTTTGTTTAATTGGTTACAATTTGAGACGCAGGGAAAAACCTTTTTAGACTTGTTTTCTGGCAGTGGTGCCTTGAGTTTTGAGGCACTTTCTCGTGGTGCAAAACAAGTCGTAAGTGTAGAAAAAGACACAAATGCTTTGCATTTTCTTGAGCAAAATAAACAGTTATTAAAAGCAGATAATTTAACAATTTTTCGACAAGATGCTTTTGAGTTTTTAAAGAAAAAACCCAAAACACCATTTGATTTGATTTTGCTAGATCCTCCTTTTAATAAAAACTACCTAACAAAAGCATTGAAATTAATCTCAAAGAATGATTTTGTTGCTGCTGGTGGTAAAATCTACATAGAATCTGAATTTGAAATAACAATGAAACTTTTAAAAACACACTTTTTGGCAAACACCAATATTAGCAAACAAAAAAAATCTGGTGCCGTTCACTACTGCTTACTAGAGACCTCTAATTAAAAATACGATGAAAAAAATTGCAATTTATCCCGGTTCTTTTGACCCCATTACCAATGGACATATTGACTTAATCAAACGCGCCAGCAAACTGTTTGATACAGTGATTATCGGCATTACACAAAACAGCAAAAAATCGGCTTTCTTAACCATTGATAACCGGCTAAAAGGTGCCACAGATGCCTTGATAGGTATTGATAATATTAAAGTAATGGGCTTTGATACTTTGTTAGTAGATTTTGCTACAGCACAGAATGCACAGATTATCTTGCGTGGTTTACGAGCGGTAAGTGATTTTGAGTATGAATTCCAACTCTCAGGTATGAACAAACACCTTAACCCTGATATTGAAACATTATTTATGACCCCAGCAGAACAATATGCCAATATTTCTTCTTCCTTAGTTAGGGAAATTTTATCTCTTGGTGGCGATATTAGTAGCTTTGTCCCTACTAATATTGAAATTCTATTAAAAGAGACTTTTGCATAAATATGAATAATCATCAAAAATCCACTTTTTACCAACTTGGTATTTTTTTAAACCCAGCCTTAGATTTGCTAGGACAGAGTTTAAAAAAATACCAAGTTGACAAAAATTGAATTCTGCTAATCATCCATATTTATGCAAAGGTCTCTAAAAGAGACCTTTGCATAAAATACATAATTACAGCAAGACTCTCAAAAGAAAAAATTAATTTATTTTTTACTTGAATTTATTTTTTATGTCCCTAGATATGGGTCATAATTATTTAAAAAAAGGAGTAAAAAATGTCAAAAATTATCGGTATTGATTTGGGAACAACAAACTCATGCGTTGCTATTATGGATGGTGGCAATATAAAAATCATTGAAAATTCTGAAGGTGATCGCACCACACCCTCTATTGTTGCCTTTCCAAAAGATTCAGAGGAAGTTTTAGTAGGTCAAAGTGCTAAACGACAAGCGGTTACCAACCCTGAAAATACACTGTATGCGATTAAACGATTAATCGGTCGTCGCTTTGACGAAGAAGCAGTGCAAAAAGACATTGATTTAGTGCCTTATAAAATTGTTAAAGCAGACAATGGCGATGCATGGGTTGAAGTGAATGGTAAGAAAATGGCAGCACCTGAAATTTCAGCAAAAGTCATTGAAAAGATGAAAAAAACGGCTGAAGATTATTTAGGCGAAAAAGTAACAGAAGCGGTTATTACAGTTCCTGCCTACTTTAACGATTCACAACGACAAGCAACCAAAGATGCTGGCAAAATTGCAGGTTTGGATGTTAAACGCATTATCAACGAACCAACTGCAGCGGCATTGGCGTATGGTGTAGACAAGTCCAAAGGCGACAAAACAGTTGCCGTATATGACCTAGGTGGCGGCACCTTTGATGTTTCCATTATTGAAATGGAAGACATTGATGGAGAAAAGCACTTTGAAGTATTGTCAACCAACGGCGACACTTTTCTAGGGGGTGAAGATTTTGATCAGCGTATCATTAATTTCTTAATAGATGAATTTAAAAAAGAGCAGGGCATTAATTTAAAAAATGACCCAATGGCGTTACAACGCTTAAAAGAAGCAGCAGAAAAAGCCAAAATTGAATTGTCTTCTTCTGAGCAAACCGAAGTAAATCTTCCGTATGTTACTGCCGATGCCTCAGGCCCTAAGCACTTAAATATCAAAATCACACGCTCTAAATTAGAATCTTTAGTAGAAGATTTAATTCAGCGTTCAATTGACCCTTGTAAGATTGCCTTAAAAGATGCAGATTTATCCGCTAAAGACATTGATGAAGTAATTATTGTTGGTGGCTCTACGCGTATGCCTAAGGTGCAAGAAGCAGTGAAAAAATTCTTTGGTAAAGAGCCGAAAAAAGATGTCAACCCTGACGAAGCCGTAGCAATGGGTGCTGCAGTGCAAGCAGGTGTCCTTGGTGGCGATGTTAAAGATGTCTTACTATTAGATGTAACACCTTTATCATTAGGTATTGAGACCATGGGTGGCGTGATGACTAAGTTGATTGAAAAAAACACGACTATTCCAACCAATGCATCGCAAACTTTTTCCACTGCAGCAGATAACCAATCAGCAGTAACAGTTCATGTTTTACAAGGTGAACGAGAAGTGGCAAGTGCTAACAAATCACTAGGGCAATTCAACCTTGAAGGCATTCCTAATGCACCTAAAGGTCAACCACAAATCGAAGTAACTTTAGACATTGACTCTGATGGTATTTTAAATGTTTCTGCCAAAGACAACAACACAGGCAAAGAGCAAAGCATTACCATTAAAGCCTCTAGTGGTCTTTCTGATGAAGAAGTTGAAAAGATGATTAAGGATGCGGAAGCAAACGCCGAGGAAGATAAGAAATTCCAAGAGTTAGTAACCACACGCAATATGGCAGATTCCTTAGTCCATTCAACCAATCAAATGTTAGATGAACTCAAAGAAGAGGTATCGGAAGACGAGAAAACTGCAATTGAAGCAGCGATAACCGAACTTGAAGAAGCAATGAAAAGCGATGACAAAGAGGCCATTGATGCTAAGGTAAAAAACCTGAGTGAAATCGCCCAACCTTTGGCTGAAAAAGCACAAGCAAAAGCAGGTGCAGATACTGGTGGCGATGGCTTTACTGATGCTGCTAATGCAGGTGCAGAAGATGCTGATGTGGTGGATGCTGACTTTGAAGAAGTCAAGGGTGACGATAAGAAATAAATCGTTTTATTTAAACGCACAAAAAAACCTTCTGTTAAAGAGGGTTTTTTGCTTTACGGGAAATTAGACTATGTCAGAAAGAGATTATTACGAAATACTTGGTGTAACAAAAAATACCGATGCAAAGGCCATTAAAAAAGCCTACAAACGATTAGCGATGAAACACCATCCTGACCGCAACAAAGACAACAAGGAAACGGCAGAAAAGACTTTTAAAGAAATACAAAAGGCTTATAGTATCTTATCCGATGAGCAAAAACGACAAGCCTACGACCAATTTGGCCATGCAGGTGTAAATGGCAATGCAGGTGGTGGTAGTGGTTTTGGTGGTGGAAATCCATTCGGTGGTGGCGGTGGTTTTGGTGATATTTTTGGTGATATTTTTGGTGGCGGTCGCCAAGCACAACCTGATAATCGTGGCTCAGATTTACGCTATAATTTAGAAATTAACCTTAAAGAAGCAGCCCAAGGTAAAACCGTGCAAGTGCGTATTCCTAAAGGCGAAAAATGTGACACCTGCCACGGCACTGGTGCTAGAACAGGCACCAGCGCTAAAACTTGTGGCACTTGTCGTGGTGCAGGACAAGTGCATATGCAACAAGGTCCTTTTTCCGTGCAGCAACCCTGTCCACAATGTAAAGGTGCTGGTCAAGTAATTGATTCACCTTGTGGTGATTGCCATGGTAAAGGCGTGGTTCGAAGACAAAAAACACTCTCAGTGAAAGTCCCTGCTGGCGTGGACACAGGTAACCGCATTCGTCTAACTGGCGAAGGTGAAGCTGGCACTCGTGGCGGCCCAAGTGGCGATTTATATGTAGAAATACATGTTAGGCCTCATGATATTTTTGAACGCCGTGGCAATGACCTTTATTGTGGCGTGCCAATTGATTTTGCCTCAGCAGCATTGGGTGGTGATATTGAAGTGCCAACATTAAATGGAAAATTCAAAATTAAGATTCCTTCAGGCACACAAACAGGTAAACAATTCCGCTTAAAAGGGAAAGGCGTTACTGGTTTACAAGGCAGTGGCACAGGCGATTTAATTTGCCAAGTTAAACTTGAAACACCTGTTAATCTTAACGGTAAACAAAAAAAATTACTGCAACAGTTTTCAGGTTCATGTGGCAAAAAACAACATCCTGAGTCAGATTCCTTCTTTGGTAAAATGAAATCGTTTTTTGAATAACGCCTTTTGTAAAAATCACTAATTTTGACAAAACATAAATAATTTTTAACCCTTTTAAAAGGGTTAAAAATATCATCAAAAAGCAAAAAATAACGAGAACTACATCAAAAAGTTAAAACTAGATTTTAATACTCAGAATCTATTTTTTAAGGAGGGGTGAAATATAATTAACAGTGTAATTACTATTTTTTTATATAGTATAATTATCGCTTCATTTATAAAAGAGTAATATCACGGCAATTAGGCGAATAAACACGGCTATTCTTAACAAAGTTAAAGCAGAGAGAGTTACTTGTATTAGTGCCTTTACCAAATAAGTCTTTGATAAACTTCAAGGATTAAGTGCAAGCAATAAAAGTCTTAAAGTTGCCAAAAGAATTAACTAAATTATTCTCTTAATGTCCATTATGAGTTGTAAAAATACTAGTATCAAAGTGTTTATTAGCAATATTTATATAAAATAAATCTTAATGAAAAAAAATGAAAATAATTTATACCAATTGTTAATTGCATCAACTAGGTATTTAGCATAACTATTTGAGCAAGTGGTTTATAAAAACAATGCTAACTTACAACACAAACTTTGTCTAAAAAAAATCTATGAAAATACAACAAATTAAAGCAAGAGAAATTCTTGATTCCAGAGGTAATCCAACTATTGAAGCGGATGTAATTCTTAATAACGGCACTATCGGCAGTGCAATGGTGCCATCAGGTGCCTCAACAGGTGCACGAGAAGCATTGGAATTGCGTGATGGGGATAAATCTCGTTATCTAGGCAAAGGCGTGTTAAAGGCGGTGGCTTTTATTAACACTGAAATTGCTCAGGCATTAATCGGTTTTGATATTACCGACCTTGCCAAGATTGATGCGGCAATGATTACATTGGATGGCACAGAAACAAAATCTCGTTTAGGTGCAAATGCTATTCTAGCGGTTTCTTTAGCGGCAGCTCATGCAAATGCAAATGGGCAAAACAAGCCTTTATATGACACACTTAATTTGGGTGAAAAATACAGATTGCCAGTGCCAATGATGAACATTATCAACGGTGGCGAACATGCTAATAATAGTGTGGATATTCAAGAATTTATGATCATTCCTGCAGGTGCACCGAGTTTTAAAGAGGCATTGCGTTATGGTGCTGAGATTTTCCATCATTTAAAGGCAGTGTTAGAGGCTAAAGGGCTGAATACAGCAGTGGGTGATGAAGGTGGATTTGCACCTGATTTAACTTCAAATGAAGAGGCAATTAAAGTCATTTTAGAGGCAATTGAAAAAGCAGGCTATACTGCAGGTAAAGATATTTTTATCGGCATTGATGCTGCCAGTTCCGAATTTTATGAAAATGGCACTTACCACCTTGCTTCTGAAAATCGCTCACTAACTTCTGCGGAGTTTGTCGATTATTTGGCAAACTGGGTGGAGAATTATCCTATTATTTCTATCGAAGATGGGATGGATGAAGGTGATTGGGATGGCTGGGATTTGTTGACTAAAAAAATTGGCGATAAAGTGCAATTGGTTGGTGATGATTTATTTGTAACAAATAGTAAAATCCTTGCCGAAGGTATCGATAAGAGTATCGCCAATTCAATCCTCATAAAAGTTAATCAAATTGGCACATTAAGTGAAACTTTTACTGCTATGGAAATGGCGAATAAGGCTGGTTACACTTGCGTTATGTCACATCGCTCTGGCGAAACTGAAGATACGACTATTGCAGATTTAGCGGTGGCAACAGGCTGTGGTCAGATTAAAACTGGTTCACTTTCTCGCTCTGATCGTTTGGCAAAATATAACCGCCTATTACGCATTGAAGAAGCACTGGGTGCAGATGCCATTTACCCTGGACTTGCAGCGTTTAATCACTTAAATTAAACGCACAGTCATTTGGATACACTTTCAATTTCTTGGTTAATTGCCCTTCTTGTGGGGCTTATTTTGGCTTCTGCTTTTTTTTCATCAGCAGAAACCTCAATGATGGCGATTAATCGCTATCGTCTGAAAGCACTTGCTAAAACTAATAAAAATGCCAAACGCACTGAGTGCTTATTAGAGGATTTAGACTCTTTAATTGGCACAATTTTGTTGGGTAATAATTTGGTGAATATTTTTGCCTCAAGCATTGCCACCATATTAGCGATTAAATTATGGGGGGATGGTTCGGTGATATTAGCATCACTGGCACTGACTTTTATTATTCTTGTGTTTGCCGAAACCACGCCCAAAACTTTTGCCGCCAAAAACCCTGAAAAAATCGCCCTACCTGCTTCGATTATCATCAAGGTATTTATTCAAATTTTCAAACCTTTTGTTTGGCTGATTGCACAATTAAGCAAAGGGATTCTTGCAGTTTTAGGTATCAAAGAAAAAAGCCATACTGATGACATTAGTTCAGAGGAATTAAAAATGGTGGTGAATGATGCTAAACCAATTATTGCTTCAAATTATCAAAAAATGTTACTTAATATTATCGATTTAGAAAAGGTGAAAGTTGAGGATATTATGATTCCAAGGCATGAGCTTATCAGTATTGACACCAGTAAACCTGATGAAATTATCAAACAACTACAACGCACACAGCACACACGCTTACTGACTTATGATACATCGAGTAACAACATTACAGGTGTGCTACATATGCGTAATGTGGTTAATTTATACGCCAAGGATGCATTCAGTGTTGAGAATGTCTTGGCGTTGATTCGCAAACCGTATTTTGTGCCAGAAGGCACTTCTTTAGCACATCAATTAAAGCATTTTCAAATGCAAAAAAGACGCTTGGGATTGGTAGTAGATGAATATGGTGAAATACGCGGCTTGATTGTTTTGGAAGATATTTTAGAAGAGATTGTGGGGCAATTCACTTCCAATCAAAATGAGAGTATCGATGAAGTTATCAAGCAGGAAGATGGCAGTTATTTGGTTGACCCAAGGGTTAGCATTCGGGAACTTAATGCCTTATTAGACACCAATCTTAGCGTTGACAAAGCCAAAACTTTAAACGGGCTTATTTTAGAAGAATTACAAAGCATTCCAACGCGTGATGTTAGTATAAAAATTGATAATATCTTAATTGATATCATACAAATTACCAACAGAACCATTAAATTGGTTAGATTGACAAAGATTGACCCATCTTAACCCCTTGCCCAGATTGCAAATCAAATTGGTGTGTATTGCTTAGTAAAATCACTGTTGAACCCATATTAAAACGCCCCAGTTCTTCCCCTTTTTTAAGGCGTATGTCTTTGCCACTATAATCCACACTAAATTGCTTGCCATAAGGTGGGGTAATTTGACCGTGCCACACAGTCTCCATACTGCCTACAAAAATCGCACCCACCAAGACAATGGTATGAGTGTCAAAATAACAAACAACACGCTCATTTCTGGCAAAAATATTATCCACCGAACTAACGGTTTGCTGATTCACCGAAAACAAATCACCGCCGATATAATCCATTCTTAACAGTTTGCCATCAAGTGGTGCATGAATGCGATGATAGTTACTTGGAGATAAATAAATGGTGGCAAAATTCTGGAATTTTTTTTCATCATTAAGCAAAGCTTTCAAACTAAATTTTTTGCCTTTTGCTTGAATTAAATCACCATTTTTAATACTACCGGCTTGCGATACCGTTCCATCCACAGGGCTGATTAGCCCCTCACCAAGCGGACGCGCATTGGCTTTGAGCTTGCGGGTAAAAAAATCATTAAAAGTTTGATAATCTTTTATGTTTTCCCGCACCGCCTCAGATAAATCAACATGATACGATTTCACAAACCAAGCAATAAAATTATTCTTAATCCAAGTATTTTCAATGCGTGCAAAATGAAACATTAACTTTGAAAGTAAATGCTGTGGTAATAAGTATTGTAGCCAAGTCATCATAATTTTGATTGAATGAAAATCAATGCATTATCAAACTTCACTTCAATTTTATCTGGCTCACTTCTCGCTTTGTATTCCACATTGCCATTATCAGCATGTGTATCACTAAGCACCACACGATGAGGAATACCCAAAAGTTCGCTATCAGCAAACATAATGCCAGCTCGTTCTTTTCTATCGTCAAGCAAAACTTCAATACCTGCACTCAAGCATTGCTGATACAACTCGTCTGCCAAAGCTCTAACACGGGTAGATTTGTTATAATTAATCGGCACAATCACCAATTGAAAAGGGGCAATACTGGTAGGAAAAACGATGCCTTTATCATCATAATTTTGCTCAATTGCCGCTGCCACAACACGGGTTACGCCAATACCATAACAGCCCATCGTCATCGTTACTGCCTTGCCAGATTCGCCAATGACATTGGCATTCATCGCCTTAGAATATTTATCACCCAACTGGAAAATATGCCCCACTTCGATGCCTCGTTTAATCACCAATTTACCTTTGCCATCAGGGGAATCATCACCTGCAACAGCATTGCGTAAATCAGCAGATTCAAATTCAATATCCCCCCAATTGGCACCCGTTAGATGATAATCCCACTCATTAGCACCACAAACAAAATCACACATAACTTCAGCAGTATAATCCACGACTAAATCAATACTCAATGCATTAACACCAATAAAACCTTTCTTTAAATCTAGGCGTTTAATTTCATCATCTGTGGCAAATTCAAATTCGCCCCATAAATTTTGCACCTTAATTTCATTTAATTCGTGGTCGCCACGAAGTGCTAAGGCTTTATAACCGCTGGCGGTTTTAATGATTAAAGTTTTAATACAATCCGATGGTTTGATATTTAAGAACTCAGCAACCTCCTCAATACTGGTTTTTTTCTTGGTCAACACTTTTTCTTCTACAGCCTCAGGTGTGCCGATACGCACTTGTTTAGAAAAAGCCACTTTTTCAATATTAGCAGCATAATCTGATTCATCTGAAAAGCAAATCGCATCCTCACCACTGTCTGCCAACACATGAAACTCAATAGAATTTTCACCACCAATGCTACCGCTGTCGGCTAATACTGGGCGATAATCTAAGCCAAGGCGTTCAAAAATTGCACAATAAGTGGCGTGCATTTTGTCAAATTCTACCTGCAAGCTGTCTGCATCTAAATGAAAAGAATAAGCATCTTTCATAATAAATTCACGCGAACGCATCACCCCAAAACGAGGGCGAATTTCATCACGAAACTTAGTTTGAATCTGATAAAAATTCATCGGCAACTGCTTATAACTACGCAAATATTGTGCCGCCAAATGCGTAACCACTTCTTCGTGTGTTGGTCCTAGGCAAAATTCACGCTGATGCCTATCACTAAAACGCAATAATTCTGCCCCATATTGATCCCAACGACCTGATTCTTGCCACAACTCTGCTGGCTGTGCCACAGGCATCAATATTTCCTGTGCACCTGAGCGATTCATTTCTTCACGGATGATTTTCTCTACTTTTTGCAAAACTCTCAGTCCCGCTGGCAAATAGGAATACAAGCCTGATGCCAATTTAGAAATAAGCCCCGCACGAATCATTAACTGATGCGAGATAATTTTTGCATCATTTGGTGCTTCTTTTTGTGTTGGAATGAGAATTTGACTGGTTTTCATTATATAATAGTAAAATTTTAAAACAAACAATTTTACCTATGCCTGATTTCACTATGCCTGATTTTCAAACTCTTTTAATTTATGTTATTCCTCTGATTTTTGCCATCACCATCCACGAAGTTGCTCACGGATGGGTCGCTAATCAGCGTGGTGATTCTACTGCCAAAATGCTGGGCAGGCTGACTTTAAACCCCGTTAAACACATTGACCCAGTAGGCACACTTTTAGTGCCTGCAGTTTTGTTTTTCACTGGGTCGCCTTTTCTATTTGGCTGGGCAAAGCCCATTCCCATTAACTTTAACGCCCTTAAATCTCCCAAACAAGATATGATTTTAGTCGCCCTTGCTGGGCCTATTTCTAATTTTATAATGGCACTATTTTGGCTTTTTATTCTTTCCTTTACTCTCAATATATCCAACCAATTTTTATTTGAAATGGCAAAATTCGGTATTGCCATTAATTTGGTTTTAGGTGTATTCAATCTACTGCCCCTCCCTCCGCTTAATGGCTCCAGAGTAGTTACCGCCTTGTTGCCCAATTATTTAGCATATCAATACAACAAATTAGAGCATTATGGCTTGTATATTCTTCTAGGCTTATTATTTTTAGGTGTTTTTGAATATGTTGTATTGCCAATCGTAAATACACTGCAATACGCTATGCTTGCTTTAATTTAAAAACATCAAGCAACTTTATCCACCTAATTACCAAGGCTAAACCAATATGTATTCAGAAGAAGATTTAAACAACGCTGTAAAACAAGATATTTTCAAGCAATCATCGGTTGATAATTTCAGACAATTTATTGACAAAAGCAAAAGCACAAACCGAGTTGATGAGGAAAACTTTAAATTGATTGGCAGTTTTAATGATATTTTTGTTGTTATTGCCTGCTTAATGTTATTATTCTCTTCGGCATGGGTATTAAATTCTATTCAGCCCCATAGTGGCAACATTGTATTCCCAATCATCGCATGGGGTTTAAGTGAGTTTTTTGTTCGTAAAAAAAAGATGTCATTGCCTGCTATTGTCTTGTTAATTGCTTTTATTGGCGGCATATATTACTTATGTATGAGCTTGCTTAACGATACGCTCAATATGTCCACTGCTATTGCTATTACTGCCACTGTGTCAACACTTGGTGCGTATCTACATTGGTTACGCTTTAAAGTGCCTATTACCATTGCCGCTGGCTCTGTGTCATTTATTGGTTTTTTGACTGCACTTAGTCTTTCCATTTTTCCAGCAATGATAGATTACTTATTAAGTATTCTGCTATTTTTCGGCATTATTATTTTTATACTGGCTATGGCTTGGGATTATGCTGATATGGAAAGAGTTACCTATAAATCCGATGTCGCCTTCTGGTTGCATTTAACAGCAGTACCTTTGATTATTCACCCTATTTTTTCAATGATTGGCTTGCTAGAGGGGAACAACAGTATAAGTAGTATGGTCATTGCTATTGTTTTATATATTTTTATGAGTTTAATTTCTATTGCTATCGATAGACGGGCTTTTATGGTTTCCTCTTTGGCGTATGTGTTGTATGCCATTTCAAATATTTTAGAAACTTATGGAGATATTGGCTATAGTTTTGCCTTAACAGGCGTGTTAATCGGCGCCACGCTATTGCTTTTGTCGGCCTATTGGCATCAAACTAGAAGTGTTTTATTAAACTTATTACCCAAATCAATTAATCAATATTTGGTGCAAATCTAATCTAAGAAGAACAACTTACCGCTAAATTTTGTGCCCAATCTGGGGCTTCATTAGTATAAGCTTTTAAATCTGGTTGTTCATCAAAAGGGTAACTGAGTAGATTAAATAGCGTGTCAATCTCACTATAATCCTTGTCATCTTCCGCTTTTCGAATGGCAACTTCTGCCAAATAATTACGCAAAATATAATTGGGATTTACACCCTCCATCATCTCAATCCTATTCGGATTATTTTCTTGTGCGATGCGTTTATCATACAACTCAATCCACTCATTAAAATCAGCATCTCGTGCCAATTTATCCATATTGGACAACTGCCTTAATGAATTGGTATAGTCTTTTTTATGCTGATATAGCACTTCAAAAAATTGACCGATTAACACATTATCTTGCTCATCTTTTTGGGTGAAACCAAACTTTTTCCGCATCAATTTTGAATATGCCTTAACCAAATATGGCTGATAATTGTCTAAAACGGTTTTGGCTTGTTTAACTTCTATCAAACTGCCCAAACTATCTGCCAATCGAGATAAATTCCACAAACCAATACCCGGTTGCTGATCAAAAGCATACCGCCCTTCATGGTCGGAATGATTGCAGATAAATTTAGGGTTATAAGTTTCTAAAAATCCAAAAGGCCCATAATCAATAGTCAAACCAAGAATGGACATATTATCAGTATTCATTACCCCATGTGCAAAACCTTGGGCTTGCCAATTGGCAATCATTTTGGCAGTGCGTTTAACCACTTCATTAAAAAAATCAACATATTTTTTCGCACCTTGGCACTGCGGATAATAATGCTCAATCACAAAATCAGCCAATTTTTTAACCTCTGTTTTTTGCCCAAGAGCAGCAAACCACTCAAAATGACCAAAACGAATATGACTAGGTGCAGTTCGCATCACAATCGCCCCTGTTTCAATATTTTCCCGATAAACCTCGGTATCACTCCCCACCAAAGTTAATGCCTCAGTGGTAGCAATATTAAGCCCTTGCATTGCAATAGAGCAAAGATATTCACGAATCGATGAACGCAATACCGCCCGCCCATCTGCTCCTCTTGAATAAGGCGTTTTCCCCGCCCCTTTCAGTGAAAATTCGTGACTGCCTATCTGCTCTTGCAAAGGAGGATTGTGTAACACTTGCCCAATAAGACAACTACGCCCATCGCCCAACTGCCCTGCAAAATGCCCAAATTGATGCCCTGCATAAACACTGGCAATGGGCGACACCCCTTGAAAAGATTGCTCACCTGAGGCAATTTTAAGCAAAGTTTGACTGTCCCAGTCTAAACCAAGTTTGTTATAAAGTGCCTGATTTTTATGAATTAAGAAAGTATTTTTTAAAGGTTGACATACAATTTCTGAAAAAAAATCCTCACCTAATGTGGCAAAATCTAAAGTGCTATTACCCAAGTTTTGACCTAAGTAATTCATTCAATAATTTAGGATTTGCCTTACCCTGCGTGGCTTTCATCGCCTGACCCACAAAGAAACCTAAGATTTTTTCATTACCCGATTTAAATTGTGCAACTTGAGGTGCATTATTTTCAATAATCTCATCCACAATCTGCTCAATCGCACCCGTATCCGTCATTTGTTTAAGCCCTTTGGTATCAATAATCTCATCTGCACCGCCCTCACCATCCCACATAGCTTTAAACACATCTTTGGCAATTTTTCCTGAAATAGTATCATCGCCAATACGCGTAATCAATAACGATAAATCTTGTGCTGAAACAGGAGATTTTTCGATTTCAATTTGGTTTTTATTGAGTGAGGCACTCAATTCGCCCATCGCCCAATTGGCACATAATTTGGCATTTGATTCGTTACCTTTCAGCATAATTTCAAAATAATCAGCCAACGATTTCTGCGAAGTTAGCACATCCGCATCATATTCACTTAATCCCAATTTTTTAATAAAACGCACCTTTTTTTCAAGTGGCAATTCTGGTAATTGCGCTTTAATTGTTGCCAATAATTCATCTGAAATTTCAACAGGCAATAAATCTGGGTCTGGAAAATAGCGATAATCATTCGCCTCTTCTTTAGAACGCATAGAACGCGTTTCGTGCTTTACCGAATCATACAAACGAGTTTCCTGTGCCACCTTGCCACCCTCTTCAAGAATATCCTGCTGTCGCTCCACCTCTAAATTAATGGCTTTTTCCAAAAATTTGAATGAATTAATATTTTTAAGTTCTGCCCGAGTACCCAATTCCTCCTGCCCCATCGGACGAATAGAAACATTAGCATCGCAACGAAACGAACCTTCTGCCATATTACCATCGCAAATATCAATATACTGCACCAACGCATGAATTTTCTTAGCATACGCCACCGCCTCTTTGGCACTCCGCATATCAGGGTCAGAAACAATTTCTAACAATGGCGTTCCTGCACGATTTAAATCAATAGCCGTATCATTATCAAACATATCATGCACCGATTTACCCGCATCCTCCTCCAAATGCGCACGAGTAATGCCAATAGTTTTCACCTCACCCTCAATCCCAATATCTATTTTCCCCTCGCCCACAATCGGTAAATCCAATTGTGAAATCTGATAACCCTTCGGCAAATCAGGATAAAAATAATTTTTCCGATCAAATACATTCCGCTGATTAATATGCGCATCAACCGCCAAACCAAATGTAACCGCCTTATTCACCACCTCAACATTCAACACCGGCAACACCCCCGGCAACCCCAAATCCACCGCACACGCCTGCGAATTCGGCTGCGCACCAAACTTAGTCGCTGCCGCTGAAAATATCTTAGATTTTGTATTAAGTTGAGCATGAATTTCTAGCCCAATCACTGTTTCCCATTCCATATTTAATTCCTAATTAATAACTTATATTATTTTAAAGATTTTCTCATCAGATGTATTATTTTTTAATGCACTTTAGTAGGCGTATTTGATCGTGCCTTGGGATGCTCATTTTTTCACCTTTTTAAAATCATTATTTCAACTTCATGTTTTGCTTGTTCTA
>NZ_CAHJWD020000232.1 GCF_903642095.1 Bathymodiolus brooksi thiotrophic gill symbiont
TATAATTGTCCAGATTTGATTTGATTTGATTTTTGGTGTTTTAACTCCACTTTCAACAATATATCGGCTATATCATGGCGACCAGTTTTAGTGGTGAAGGAAGCCGGAGAGAACCACCGACCACGGGCAAGCAACTGGTAAACTTTATTACTTGCGGCTGCGAGTCGACTGCACCCTTTTTAGCTCACCTTGCCAAAGGCAATGTGAGCTTTTGCCATCACTTGGCGTCCATCGTCCGTTAACTTTTCACATTTTAATCTTCTCCTCTGAAACCCCTCAGCCAAATGAAGTAAAACTTGGTAGGAAGCATCTATGGCAGGTCCTCTATAAAGATTGCTCATTTCGTCCCGATCCATTAACAAACATGTTCGCCATAGGCAATTCTTGTTTCTGATTGGTTGATTTCTAAAAAATCTTCTCCTCTGAAACCGCTTTGCCAAATGAATCAAAATTTGATAGGAAGCATCCTTGGAAGGTCCTCTATAAAGTTGCTCATTTATTTCCGATCCGTTAACAAACATGACCGCCACAGGCAATTCTTGTTTCTGATTGGTTGATTTCTAAAAAATCATCTCCGCTGAAAGCGCTTGGCCAAATGAATCGAAACTTGGTAGGAAGCATCCTTGGAAGGTCCTCTATCCAGAATGCTAATTTAATTCCGATCCGTTAACAAACATGGCCACCACAGGCAATTCTATTTTCTGATTGGTTGATTTATAAAAATCTTTTTCTCTGTAACTGCTTAGCCAAATGAAGCGAAACTTGGTGGGAAGCACCTATGGAAGGTGCTGTATTAAGTTTCCTCGAAGCAGAATGAAAGGTGAGCGACAGGCTCTGCCCCTATTAGTATGCATATCAATGATTCTTGATATATAGGAATACAAAGAAAGTATACTACAGGTTAATTTTTTTTCACACTGGTTAAAAGTTTTGCATCTGGAAAATCTTCTTTTCATTTTAAATCAGGATCCTCCCAACAGGAATAACAACTCTTCTTAGTATTTTCATGTAAGTAACTGTATGCAACATTAGTGTCTGGTACAGAAGCTAGATTACAAAATAAAAAATACCACTTTTGGCATGGAACATAGTTATTTTAATTTAATGCTTTATTTATTTCAAGAGGATTGCAAACAGCCTGAAGGCTACAAAGTTGGTCTCCTCAACATACATATGATACAAGACAAGACAATACACTCATACACTCATAATAGTTAATACAAATTATATTTTCAATAGCAATTTAAAATATTTACAAAGCATAGAATCTATAGAAATCTATTGCTATTTTCAATGAATTCATATACACACTGAAATATAACTATGTTATCATCCATAGATAAATCATCACTTCCTTGAAGAAAAAGCTCAACTAAATATGTGTTTATTTCATTTTTGAAACTATTTAAATTCACATTTGGACAGAGCAATGATTTAATCTTGTGAAAAAGTGTTTTTCTTAATTCATCATATTTATCACAGTTAAATAAAAGATCCTGGGGAAAATACATACAAACACTTCTTCTCAGAAACCACTTCAAACTTTATAACCAAATTGTGTATGGGATCATATTGTGGGCTTTTATATAAAATTGTGGTGTCAATTGGAAATGCAAAAATTACCTCATCATGGAACATGATTTAGCAAAGGACCCTGCTTCTCCCAAGCTATTGGGTATTTGAAAAAATTATATGATGCATGAATTATCCTTTAGTGCTCATCATTTTCGCCTGGTTAGGGTAATATGAAAAATAGTTAAAAAGACATTTCACCATTATTAAAATGAAGTTGGACAAATTTGCAATATCTGCACGAGCACTGGCTTAGGACAGGCAAAATTGTAGGCTAATATGATAAGTCACAGCAGGTAACTGGTCACAGTGAATGCATACACGGTGATAACAACATCGGGAGTAAAGCTAGACAGAAGGTTGCCAATGTTTCTGAAGAAAGGACTACATTATATATTTATACATGCATAGTAGGAAATCAATGGTAACTGTAACAAATGAAATATTTAAATGTTTTTTTTTATTAAGGCAAAAATACTTTCCCGATCCCTTCAATGATTCATTTAAAGACGGGTGAGGGTATTCCCTCAGTATTATTATTATTTGTAACCAAATGCATTATCCTACACAGAATTCAATATCATGTATCACGTTTTGAACACCAAAACATTCTCTGTATCCTTGCTGAGACCCCCTTCATGGTATTAAGACACTATATAATGCTAATCCGCTCATTCTCCAAGGGTAGACCTATATTACAGATTTTTTATTTTAAAAAATCGCAAATGCTTGAAAATAGCGTTTGTCATTGTTGGTGGTTATGAAGAATAAATGCGTAAAAGAACAAACCCACTAAACAGCTATATTCCTAAAATTTGAGTTACCCAAAAGCAAGTGATAAAAATACCTATTTTGGATGTTTAACTGAAAAGGAAACAACTTTTAATTAAAACTAAGAACGTTTAACTAACAACTTAGTAAAGTAAAAATAAACGAAGTGTCGAAAGAGCATTGGAAGATAAAAATATATTTTTCTGTTTTATTTTTAAGAACATGGAGAAGTGGCATATTATTTCAACCAAATATTACTATTTTTGACATTTATATGAAGGGAAAAACGTGTATACATGTACATTTAAAACTATCCCATTTCTAAAGAAGATCATCAATAATGAATAAATAGCATTCATAACATAGGTAAGAAGAGTTTGAAGATACAAAAGCGGTTATCATAATCCGTAAATCGAAGGAAAGACAACACAATGGCCTAAAGAAAAAGAACAAAAAAAGTATCATTTCAATATTAATGATTATTGTACATAGTTTTCTTGGTTCAAAATATCTGCATGTGCACACATTTGAAAACTTCTTTTCTGCACATACGAGAATAACAAAATTAATTTATTATCTTTATTCAGAAATTTTAAACTTCTGCATTGCTTAAATGAGCACTTAAAGGTAATATTTTGAGAATTTTTTTTCCTTTTACTGAAAATTATCAATTTTTAGATAAGGTTCTTTTTTAATACATTTTTGAATATACAGAGACGTGCCAAAAGTATTCGGTCACTGTAATTTTTTACTATATATTTCATATAAAACCACAATTTTTCAAAGCATTATTCCATTGTTCGATTTTGATGAAAGTTTTACCAACAGAAGA
>NZ_CAHJWD020000233.1 GCF_903642095.1 Bathymodiolus brooksi thiotrophic gill symbiont
TGGTATACTGTGTAAATCTAGGTTTTCGTATGCCGTATAAATCGAGGTTTTAGTATATGGTATAAATCTAGGTTTTGATATACGATATAAATCAAGGTTTTGGTATACGGTTTAAATCTAGGTTTTGGTATTCGATATAAATCTAGCTATTGGTATACACTTTTAAATCAAGGTTTTGGTATACGATATAAATCTATGTTTTGGAAAACGATATAAATCTAGGTATTGGTATTCTGTATAAATCTAGGGGTTCGTATACGGTATAAATCTAGGTTGTGCTTTATGAGATAAATCTAGGTTTCGCTATGATACATAAATCTAGGTTTTGGTGTGCTATATAAATCTAGGTTTTGATATACGTTATAAATCTAGGTTTTGGTATATGATATAAATCTAAGTTTTGGTATACGATATAAATCTAGGTTTTGGTATATGATATAAATCTAAGTTTTGGTATACGATATAAATCTAGGTTTTGGTATTTGATATAAATCTGGGTGTTGGTATACTGTGTAAATCTAGGTTTTCGTATGCCGTATAAATCGAGGTTTTAGTATATGGTATAAATCTAGGTTTTGATATACGATATAAATCTAGGTTTTGGTATACGGTTTAAATCTAGGTTTTGGTATTCGATATAAATCTAGGCTTTGGTATACGGTATATATATAGGTTTTGGTATACGATATAAATCTAGGTTTTGGAATATGATATAAATCTGGGTGTTGGTATACTGTGTAAATCTAGGTTTTCGTATGCCGTATAAATCTAGGTTTTGGTATGCGATATAAATCTAGGTTTTGGTATTCGATATAAATCTAACTATTGGTATACGGTATAAATCTAGGTTTTGGTACACGATATCAATCTAGGCATTGGTATACTGTATAAATCTAGGTTTTGGTATACTGTATAAATCTAGGTTTTGTCATACGAAATAAATCTAGACTTTGGTATACGATATAAATCAAAGTTTTGGTATACTATATATATCTAGGTTCTGGCATACGATATAAATCTAGGTTTTGATATACGTTATAAATCTAGGTTTTGGTATATGATATAAATCTAAGTTTTGGTATACGATATAAATCTAGGTTTTGGTATTTGATATAAATCTGGGTGTTGGTATACTGTGTAAATCTAGGTTTTCGTATGCCGTATAAATCGAGGTTTTAGTATATGGTATAAATCTAGGTTTT
>NZ_CAHJWD020000234.1 GCF_903642095.1 Bathymodiolus brooksi thiotrophic gill symbiont
ACCTCAGTATTAATTGTTGTATCCTCACGTACAGAGACTGTATAAACGTTGTTAGACCTACCTCAGTATTAATTGTTGTATCCTCACGTACAGAGACTGTATAAACGTTGTTAGACCTACCTCAGTATTAATTGTTATATCCTCACGTACAGAGACTGTATAAACGTTGTTAGACCTACCTCAGTATTAATTGTTGTATCCTCACGTACAGAGACTGTATAAACGTTGTTAGTATGCTGTAGAAATTCTGGTGGATTGTCATTAACATCAAGTACGTTTATATGTATATTAACAGTAGAACTCATTGTCTCATTGTTTGGGTTGTAGGCCTGAAGAGAAACAAAGAAATACATTTAATAAAAATTGGTCTCAGCACATTATTATACTGCTTATACAGTGTTGCGCAATCTTTGGTGTTATCGATGTGTATACACTGATCACTAACACAAAAATTGAAATAATTCCTTGTTCATCACCACGGCTGAATGAGTCATCCAGAAGTGTACCACCAAACCAGCACCCCAATTCTGTCAGGAAATTCATTGGTACTATATCGATTATAAAATACATGTGATTTGAATTTCTCTCTCGCAATTTAAGGTTCATACAATTAATGCATAGAAAAATTGTGTTTTCCTTTAAATTAAGACATTTTGGTGTTTCCCATTCATAAATACTTGATATTCACATTGTATTTTCACCTGTTTAGTTTTGAGCACCACTGATGAAATTATATGGTATGTTTTTGTTTTTTTTATAATGTTTAATGCCACTTCCAGCAATATTTCAGTTATATCGTGGCGGTCAGTTTTATTGGTAGAGGAAACCACCGACCTGTTGTAATATAAATGAAATGTGCATCTGGTGCATACAATTAATACGGGTATCTGGTGTTCATTCATATTTACCTTTACAGTCAATTTACAAAAGTTATATAATTCATAGTCTATGGTGTCTCTTAACACTATGGAATTTTCCTTGAAGGTAAATAAATCTGCACATCCTGAAAGAAATATATATCTTGTTTTATAATAATTGTTAGAGAATACAGAAAGGGAAATTAAAAATGGACAATTCAGAGAAACTGCAATTGTGTCATCGCAAGCAATCTTATCTATAACATATTGTTTTCTTATTATGCAACATATATTTGTAGATTTCTTATTATTTCTACCCAAAATTTCCATTTCAATTTATTTTAATTGTTGAAGTGTTTCAAATAACATGAAAAAACTAGAGAAAGTTGATCTGGTGATCACAGATACCCCCGCATTCCAAATTTTCATCCAGAAACCTTTAAAGTCCCTATCTTCTAAGAGAAAAAGGGCCATAATTCATGAACGGTAAATGTCAATTTCACCATAATCGAACTTAATCTGTATTTTATGGTACATCGCATTGTGTTAAAGTTTGAAAAGATTTGGTTGAGTCGTACCTTAAATATCATCCGGAAACCTAGAAAGTCCCTATTTTCTAAGAGAAAAAGGGCCATAACTTATGAACGGTAAATGTGAAATACACCATAATCAAACTTAACCTGTATTTTATGGTATACAGCATTGTGTTAAAGTTTGAAAAGATTTGGTTGAGCGGTACTTTAAATATCATTCGGAAACCTAAAAAGTCCCTATTTTCTAAGAGAAAAAGGGCCATAACTCAGGAACGGTAAATGTGAAATACACCGTAATCGAACTTAACCTGTATTTAATGGTCCACAGCATTGTGTTAAAGTTTGAAAAGATTTGGTTGAGCCATACTTTAAATATCATCCGGAAACCTAAAAAGTCCCTATTTTCTAAGAGAAAAAGGGCCATAACTCATGAACGGTAAATGTGAAATACACCGTAATCAAACTTAACCTGTATTT
>NZ_CAHJWD020000235.1 GCF_903642095.1 Bathymodiolus brooksi thiotrophic gill symbiont
GTCGTGAGAAATGGGTGGAATATGTGGAAAAAAATAACTCATATTTTCTAGGTCTTTTAAATCGTATTATGAAAAATTGTATACTACAAAATATCCTGATGAATTTCGATACAAAATTAGAAAACAGGCTTCAGGATCAGGATCAATCAATTTGTGATGGAAAGGTAACTGAAGAAGAGTGTTCTAATGCAATAAATAATATGAAATCAAATAAAGCCCCAGGTTTGGATGGACTAACAGTAGAATTTTATAGAGAATTTTGGGGAAAAGTCAAATTTTTTTTAATTGATGTTCTAAATAAAAGCTATGATGAAAAGCTACTGAGTTTTTCTCAGCGGACTAGTGTTTTATCTTTATTGTTTAAAAAGGGGGATCCCTTAGTTCTAGATAATTATAGACCTATTTCTCTTTTAAATGTTGATTTAAAACTTCTTTCTTATGTTCTAGCACAGCGTTTAAAAAAAGTTTTAGAAAAAATTGTAAATAATGACCAAACTGGATATATTAAAAACAGGTTCATTGGCTTCAATCATAGACAAATACAAGACATTATTGATTTTGCTGAATCTTATAATGTTGAAGGGGCAATAGTCTTTGTTGATTTTAAAAAAGCGTTTGACTCACTTGAATGGACATTTATCTTGACAACTTTAAAACATTTTGGGTTTAATGAATCGTTTATAATTTGGGTTAAAACTTTATACAGTAATATTCAAACTTGTGTAATGAACAATGGCTGGATATCAGAGATTTTCAAAAACTCGCGCGGAATACGTCAAGGTTGTCCTTTATCTGCTTTGCTATTTGTTTTATCAGTTGAAATCATGGCTCTTCGAATAAGAAATAATAAGGATATCAAAGGTTTTCAGATAAAAATAGATGAACAAACACATAGTATAAAAATTTCGCAATTAGCAGATGACACAACACTATATTTTAACTCTAAAAACGATATATCCGTTGCTATGAACGAAATTGAAATTTTTGGTAATTTTTCAGGTTTAATGATAAATAGAAATAAGACAGAGGGGTTGTGGATTGGGAAACTAAAACACAGTAAAGATAAGGAAGAAAATATTAAATGGACAAACAAACCAATAAAGACCTTAGGTATTTATTATGGTCATGATTACATAGAATGTGAAAAACTTAATTGGGAAAAAAAAATTGAAAAAATGAATAGCTTATTTTTGTCATGGTCAAAGCGAAATCTCTCAATATTGGGTAAAGTACTAATCATTAAAGCTTTGATTATACCTATTTTTACTTTTATTGTTAGTTCCTGTGTTATTCCAGAAAAATACAAAAAAGAGATAGAGAGTAAGTGTTTTAAATTTATATGGAATGGGAAACCAGATAAGGTAAAAAGAAATACATTGATAGGAGATTTTGAGAAGGGTGGACTGAAAATGATAGATATAGAAAGTTATTTTATATCTTTGAAGGCATCATGGGTAAGTAGATTAGCTGACTCAAAATTTTCGAATTGGAAATTGATACCACTAAAATATTTAAATGTATTTGGGAAAATATGGCTTATTTTTAAAATGAACATAGATGTGAAAAAACATAAACAGTTTCTATTAACAGTCTATTAACCAGTATGTACATG
>NZ_CAHJWD020000236.1 GCF_903642095.1 Bathymodiolus brooksi thiotrophic gill symbiont
AACTGGGTTTGGTTTTTTGGGATTCTTCTGTTAGTTTAGTGGTTTGTTCTTGGCTTAGGATGTCCCAGTTTTGTAGGAGTTTATTTTGATAAGAGGTGGCTTGGGCTAAATGCTTTATAAGTTTTCCAGGTTTTTTTGATAGTAGCCTTTTAGTGCTACCATCTTCTAATTTCATCGATACTTCAACTTCAACTTTATATTTATTAGACAAAGCTACAACCAGTTCCTTGTAATGATTGAGATCTATACCCTTAGGTGCTTCAATAACTATATTGGAAACAGATTGTTGAGTGATTTCTGATATAGACTTTAAGTTTTCTAAAGTTGCCTCTATTGTGGGAATATCTTCTATTCTCCTGTGTTCGATTATTACTTGAATATCAGAGTCAAAGTCGTTGCTCCCATATCCCCATATCCGCTGCCTTGGATTTTCATATTCTGTCAATCTTAAAATATTTTTTGAAAAGTCAGATTCTATTAAAAACCTTGAATCGTCCTTTAAAATCATCATTGTAGAATCCTTATCACGAGTAGCCATTGTCACTTGGCCCTTATCAGGATCAGGGTATAGCAAAATACTTGCATCAAAATACTCGCCTAAATTATCTAGGCTTTTCCCTAGTTTTAACGCATCATGTTGATCAAACCAATCGTCATCTTTTTGTGTTTTGATGTTAATATGTTCCATTGAAGCATCTGGTGGCAGTTTTTCTTCAAACTGATGCAACAGTTCTTTAGCCTCATTAAAGTCTGCAGCCTTGACATGAATTTTTAATCCGCCTTGTAATTCATCAATTAACTTATTGCCATAAATCCGTTCTATTTTTGGTGTGCCATCTTCATTAGCAGAAAGAACAAGGTCATAATGCTCATCTGTGTAAGAATCTACTAGGACTATATCGCCTTTCTCATCAAGAGCGTAAGTTTCTTTGAGTATGTTTGAGTGATATTTTTGAGAGAAGCTTCCTGTTGTCTGTTTCACAGTTTTTCTGCCATTAGGCCAAGTAGTTACCACACCCAATCTAGTGCTTACTTTGGCACTATTTATGCCCTCTTCCTGTAGCTTTGGCAACAGCATTTTTGGATATTCACTTCCCACATAGCAAGCAACTAAACTGACTTTTTTTATCTCAGAATCATCACCAACAGCCTGATTTATTGTGCCGATATGTTCAGCAATCTCCTCAATGCTCCTATCCCCAATCTTATTAAAATCACCATGTCCATTAATCATAACCTTGAGGTCGCCTTTTGGTACTTCATCTAATTCAAGACCAAATACAACCTGATAATTACCGTCTTTTTCCATATGGACAATGGTTGTGTTGTGTGGATATTTTGATGCCAGATGTTGTTCATTTTTTAACAAGATTTGAGACTGATCATCTGTTATTGTTACAATAACTTGATGCTTATATCCTACAAATGGATCTGTGCTGTCCATAAATACTGTGGGTTGTCTCCATTTTTCAAGTTTCGTTTGAGACTCCTTAGCCACTTGAATGTCCCACTCTGTAACCAATCTATAATGTTCTGCCCATTCGCTTATCTCAGAATTTCCCCTTGAAAGTTCTAAGAATTGATCAAGCACTTCCTTTAATACTTCAATCTTTTTACCAACTTCCAATGATTGAGCTTCCTCGTATTGCTCATATAAAGACAATTGAAGTTTTGAGTGCATTTCGATGTTAGAAACATATTTTTCTAAAGAAGAATATATCCTGTTTAATTCTTTTGAAACCACTGAACTTGGGTTTTTTTCCAAATGCGCATGAAAATCTGATCTAACTGGATCCAACTTATCAAGAAAAAATTCCAATCCATTTCTTTGTAATTCATGCAAAACCTCAAGCGTATTAACTAAGATATCACGATGTTCACTTTGTTCACTAGATTTGAATTTTTCACTCTCAAGCAACTTTTCTATTTCCTTTATTTGATCATCAAGCTCATTCAAAGGATTCTCTAAAACATCACTATAGCGCTTAACCGTCTCAGTTTTTTGGGTGATATCTCCTTTGTCCTCATCCCAACTATAAATCGTTTTAGTGCCGTCTGTCGTCATAGTCTTAGTGCCGTCATCATTCACTTGCACTTGCCCTGTCCTACCAGTAATTTCTGTGTGTTGTAGGGCTGGTATGTCGTTATAAGCAATATAGGCAAAGTCTCGAGTTAAACCTTGACTAACGCCATCGGTATCACACCCAACCAAAGCTATACGCTTGATTCTGGTGCTATCATTGCCATAGGTTTGTTGTAGTATTTTGGCTTTATCTACTAATGATTGTGCGCCTTCTTGAGTTAAATCAGCACCGTGATCAACAAAATTAACACGAATGTCTCCTGTTGGGGTGTAAGTTTCACCTTTCAGGGTAACAAGGTTGCCGTTTTGGTCAAATTTAACGATAATGCTGGTATCAGGATGTTTATTGAATAAGGCGTTAGCGGCTTCAACCACGGTAGAATTGTTGCTATTTTGAACAATGACATTGCTTTTGTATCTTGTGCCGTCTAAATATTGTCCGTTGTATTTAACTAGCACTCCTTTGCTGTCATATACTTTACTTTCTATTTTGTCATCCTTGCCATAACTATAAATAGTTTTGTTCTTGTTGTCTTTGTGTTTCCAGTTGTCTACGCCTGTATCCGAAGTAACTTTTGTGCCGTCTGGTTGAATGCCAACATAACTACTTCTAACGCTTAAGTCAACACCAATACCCCTTTGATGAAGTTTTTGCAACACTTGTTTACCGTATTGGCTATCGGCATTATCAGTAGGATTGTCGCTTTCCAAATTGCAACCTACAAGGCTGGTGCGTCCTATTGTTGTTGTAACTGGGTTTAAGCCCTGATTGAGTTTGGTAATATTTGCACTTAATTCATCAGCGGTTCTACCTCCCAGTGTTTGAGTGTCGCCCTCTTCTCTGCCGTAACCCACAACCACCATTTTGACTCTGCCTGTAATACCTCTAAGGCTGGATCCGTAAACCACTCGGTAGGTGCCGTCTTTTTGCATTTGCACGATGGTGGTTTGTGTGGGGTGTTTGGAGGCGAGTTT
>NZ_CAHJWD020000237.1 GCF_903642095.1 Bathymodiolus brooksi thiotrophic gill symbiont
CTTTTGATGTTCTTGGGCTTTCTTTGTGGTTGATAAGGCAATCTTATATGCGCTTGACATTCTATCTTTTAATTCTTTAATATATTTTGAAGTTGGTATGTTGTTGTTGTTACATGGATGAGTGTTGAAGGTTATATCTACTGGAAGTAATGGTTCTCGTCCAAATAGTAGAAAGTACGGTGTCATTCCAGTAGTGTCATGCTTAGTGCTGTTATACGCATGAGTCATGGTGTTGACGTGCGACTTCCAATCCCTTTTCTGTTCTGGGTTGAGTGTTCCAAGCATTGATAGTAGTGTTCGGTTAAACCTTTCACAGACACCATTTCCTTGTGGATGGTAAGGTGTGGTGCGTGATTTTGTCATACCAGCAAGTTCACATAACTCTTTGATTAGTTTGCCCTCAAAGTTGGCACCTTGGTCACTGTGTATGCGTTTGGGAAAACCATAGTGGACAACAAAGTTGTTCAGAAATGCTTCAGCTGTTGTTCTTGCTGTGGTGTTTTTGGTTGGTACCGCTAGCGCATACTTAGTAAAATGGTCGGTGATGACTAGTATGTATTGATATCCTCCTTTAGATGTTTCAAGTCCAAGAAAATCCATACATACTAGTTCCAGAGGTTGTGAGGTTGTTATGCTGACTAAAGGAGCTTGATCCCTTCTTGGGGTTTTCCTTTTCAAGCATCTATCGCATGATGAAATCCAATCCTCTACATCTCTAGTTAAACCATGCCAAAAAAATCTATCGCGAATGAGAGATGTGGTTCTGTCTCTACCCTGGTGGCCCATCTGATCATGAAGAGATCTTATAATCATTGATCGATGACTTCGTGGTATTATAAGTTGGAAGTGTTTCTCTCCGGTTGTACTGTTGGTAACTAACCGTCTAAGTACCTTGTCTTTTACCTGTAAGTTATCAAAATTCTGGAAGAGAACACGGTGTTCTGGAGTCTTAGGGACACTGGATCTGCGTGGCTTCTGTCCTGACATCACCTGTGAAATCCAAAAACGAAGAACTCCATCTTTATTCTGAGCGTCTGCTAAGTCTACCCTGTTAGAAATGAAAGGATCTGAAAGATGATTAGTGATCTCAGCTGAAAAAGAAATAGTTTCTATAGCTGGCACTGAGATAAAATTACAAATAGCCTGTACTGATGCTAATGGTAATTCACTGGTGTTGTCGGTGATGTTTGCTAGTGCTGGTAATCTTGACAATGCATCTGCATCTGCGTTGTTTACTCCGGGTCTGTATTTAATTTCAAAATTATAAGATGAAAGTGCAGCAATCCATCTTTGAGTAGTGGCATCTAACTTTGCTGACGAAAGAACATAGGTAAGTGGATTGTTGTCGGTGTAAACGATAAATTTGGATGTCATGAGGTAGTCACTGAATTTATCAGTAACTGCCCACTTTAACGCTAAGAATTCTAGACGATGAGCTGGGTAGTGCTGTTCTGATTTGGTGAGTCCACGACTTGCATAGGCAATGACACGCTTATGACCTTCTTGTTCCTGATAGAGGATAGCTCCTAATCCGCGTCCAGAAGCATCTGTATGTAATTCAAATGATTGAGTAAAGTTTGGATAACCAAGTATAGGCGGTGTAATAAGACAAGATTTCAAGGTGGTAAAGGCGTTTTCTTGTGCTTCTCCCCAAGTCCATGCTATTCTAGAATTCTCTACTTTAGACTTCTTTCCTTTCTTTTTCGTAGTTACTGGTATAAGATTCGTCAATGGTCGAGCTATTCTGGAAAAATCCTTGACAAATCGTCGGTAGTAGCCAACAAAACCTAAAAACCTTCTTACCTCTTCAGGTGTTGTTGGTGTTGGCCAGGACTTAACCTTTTCAATTTTATCAGGATCTGGCTCTATTCCGTGCTCGGATACTACATGTCCGACATAGCGAACTTTTGGCATGAAGAATGAACATTTCTTAGGAGAAAGTTTCAATCCTGTCTCTCTCAGTCGTTGGAAAACCAAATCAATTCTGTGAAGATGTTCCTCGTAAGTATCTGAAAATATGATGACATCATCTAAGTAAACAAAACATATTTTCAAGTTCAGGTCTTGTAGAATGGTTTCCATTAGTCTTTGATATGTAGCTGGACTGTTTGCTAATCCAAACGGCATGCGTTCATATTCATAAAAGCCTAGTGGGCCTACTGTAAATGCTGTTCTCTCTTTGTGTTCTTCTTCTATCTCTATTTGATGATATCCTGATTTCATGTCTATGACAGTGAAATATTTGTTACCAGCTAGTCCTTCCAGAATCTCTTCTATCCGTGGTAGTGCATGTGCATCTTTGATGGTGTTCGTGTTTAGTTGGCGATAGTCGACACACATACGTAGTTTCCCATCCTTCTTTCGACACAGAACGATATTCGATGTCCAAGGAGAGTGCGACTGTCTGATGATTCCACTAGCCAATAGTTGGTGGATGTGGTCTCTCACCTCCTCGTACATCGTAGGTGGTATATGTCTGTGTTTCTGTTTGAAGGGTAGATCATTCGTGAGGTCTATCCTGTGTCTGACCATGTGGGTATGTCCGATGTCTAAGTCATCCTGAGACATGATATCGGTATAGCTCTGTATCAGTTCTTTGCCCTTATTAATCTGACATTCGGTTAGTCCATCAGTACATATAGTTAATTCAGATGTATCCATGTCCGATTCTGCTTCTTCTTCATACTTCTGTATGCTCTGTATATGTACTGGTTGTAGTTCACAAAGGATGCTATGTGGTGATATGGATACGGTTCTGGTTGATATGTTGGTGATATGTACATCAGTTGTCTCGTGGTTGTGATATGTATATGACACGACTGTTGGGGTAATATCCAAATCGAGAGGTATTGATGATCGTTTGGTTGGTTGTATCAGTGCACACACAGGGTGGTATGGTAGTTTCCTGTCCATATATCCTGAAATGACGACTTCTGAATTTGGTTGAATTAATATTGTTTTCTTCTCTGCGGATTTAATGACTGCTAATTTGTTCTGTTGTCTGCGTAAGTTACGTTCTCTCAAGGTTAAACATCTTAAAGCCATATAAACAGAAGTAAATAAATGTGCATCCTGTAAATACTTATCCCCATAAGTTCCTTGTAACTGGTCTATAAAGGAAGAAAGAATATTAGTTCCAATTAAAACTGGTACAGCTGAGTTATAGTTGCTATCTGGTACCACTAAAAATAAACAATTATGAAGTTTAGAATCTTTCGAATGTGTGCCACGAGAACCTAGTATGGTTAAATCGACCTCAATAAAACCTTCATATGGCAATTCTTGCCCATCAGCGCATTCTATTCTGAGTAACTCTTTAATAGGATGAATAGGTAAATCTGAAAAATTATCAATGTAAAAGGAATGGCTAACTGTAGATACTGATGAACCTGTATCAATTAAAGAAATAGTGTTAATAGTACCTACAATAACATTAACTTCATTTGAAGTCCCAACTAAACTTGATAAATAGTTTTTCTTGGGGCGTGTGTGTCCTCGACCAAGCATATGCCCCTCTATGTTGGCCTCTTGAAGTTTAACCCTGCTGTTCTACTGTGGTCTAACCTTGCCCTGCAACCAATTTGGATGTGTCCTGTTTGACCACACCTATAGCACCTCGGGAGACGATCTTCATCTCTATTATACGTCGATTGATGCCCTTGATGTCGGATGTTCGGATAAGTAGAATGAGTATTGTTTTGACCATGACGATTGGTTGGCGTGGTATTATATCTTTGATCATGACGAGTAAAGTTGTTCCTAGATGCGATAGATGCTTGTCCTCGTCCTCTCCAATTACGATGAGTATCTTCGGAGGAATGCGTGTTAAATTGTCTATTCTGTTTTAGTTCTTGTATATCAGCTGCCATCTGTTGTATTGTAGCTCTTATATCCTCATTGGTGCTTTGTGTTTTTGGTGTCATCATCTTTGTGGTTGCTGTTGTTACAGTTCTTCTTATATTTGTTTCATGGTCTCGCATTTCCTTTTTTAAGGTGTCGAAATCTTTGACAATATAGTGGAGATGTCCAGATGTATCTTGTAGATGTTGACTAAGTCCACTCCAAAACCTTGAGCAAAGTTTCTCATTCATTTCCTCACGTCTTACCACGTTTTTCTGACACGCTTTGTATAGTAGATCCTCTATTCGATTAGCCCAAGTGGTCACATCTTCGTCGGTTTTCTGCTGAGCGTCGTAAAACTCTCTCATTAATAAGTCATCCTGAATGGAGATTCCATATGCACTCTCTAGTTTGTGTAAGAGGGTTTCAATGTTTGTGTCAGCGCCTAGTCGCATGGCTATACGGGCAGCGTCGCCCTTCAGTGATCGTCTAACGGCCATGTCGACTATATGTGACGGAAACTGAGATCTTCTGAGTGTGTCTACTTCGTATTTCCATAAGTCATAAGGAGCTTCTCCTTTTCCCAGTTCCCCAAAGAAAGTTGAGATCCTAGGAGTATAGTTCATCGTTCCGTGACTAGTAGTATCTACCGGTATTGAAGAATGTGTATTAGCTGATGTTGTTGTCCTTTGGTTTGGAGAAGTTGTGTTAACGTTGTGGTGTTGTCTAACTTCTGGTTTTACAGTGTCTGCGACATAATTTGCCATCCAGTTTCTGAGACCTTCCGGACTAGATAAATTAGGTTTCGTCCCTAATGTCTTAAAAGCAGATATCAATGCTTCTTGTTCATCCTTAGATAAATCGATGTCTTCATATGGTGTGTCATCAATGGTAATAATGGCGTCACTGTTCTGGCTTGCCATTCTCTAATATTTGAAGTAC
>NZ_CAHJWD020000238.1 GCF_903642095.1 Bathymodiolus brooksi thiotrophic gill symbiont
ACTACTGCAATTTTTAACATCATTGAAAACACCAGTAACTTATTTAGCCTTAATGGCAGTACCCTCTCATTCGACGGTGCTGCCACTGACTTAGAAAGCAATGTTAAATCCTACACCGTCAAAGTCAAAGCCAGTATTGGCACTGGTACTGACAAAAACACTGAACAAACCATTATCGTTAAACTAGGCGATATTAACGACAATACCCCTACCGATATCGTCCTCAGTGGTGGCAATTTAGAGGTGAAAGAGTGGAAGTATTTTTTGCAAGCCCTTGATAATATTAGTACTGTATTTCTAGTTGGCAACCTCAGTGCAATAGACGCCGACACCACGGATACCTTTACTTTTTCCTTGGAAAATAATACAGATAAGATTTTCGAGATTATTGACGATACCAAACTAAGGCTTATCAAGGTTATTGATCATGAGAAGGATAAAACCAAAAGTGTTGATGTTAGAGTAACAGATGCCGCAGGTCATGAATATGTAGAAACAGTAACTATAACGATTACAGGTATAAATGACTCACAGCCTTCACATCCCAAACTCAGCACCTTAACCATTGTTGAAGGCACTGCCGCTAACACCCAAATTGCCACCGCCTCTGCTACCGATCCCGATACCAACACAGAATTTCATTATGATTTTCTCGATGGTGCCCCAGGTGAATTTAACCATGATAAGTTTTCAATCACTTCAGATGGTAAATTATTCATTACCGAAATGGTTGACTCTACCGTCAAAAACTCCTATAAAATTAGAATTCGCGTTCGTGATGGACTTCTTGGTGCTCCTGGGGTGCACGATCGTTCGACACAATTTACTTTAACCGTAAAACCAATCCTTACCATCACCTCTAGCAACACCCTAGACGCAAACGAAGGTGTGAACAATACCACTA
>NZ_CAHJWD020000239.1 GCF_903642095.1 Bathymodiolus brooksi thiotrophic gill symbiont
AAAGTTCTGATTATTGTAATGAGGCACCTTAATGAACAATAAATATTTTTGTTTATGATATAAAACAAATAATCATATCCCTATGTAAACGCCGTAAAGCGAGAGACCATATTTTAATTTGAAATATTTTATTCTTCAATAAATTAAGGCAAATAATTCCTGAAATAAGAAGTGAAAGGCGGGTTTACTTATTTTTATTTTCATTCTGAAAACAACAGGTACATTCACACCGGTTCACTCAGCAGGGTACCTAATATTGCGTAATGAGTTTAGGTCCACACAGGAAGTCGCCAGGCAGAATATACAAGTGTCATCTTACATCCGGTCGACGGGACTCTGACCGAATACATGAATACATGTGTCACAATCTTTGGCAATAATCAGAAACGCAATACACATTTTGTGACCATTTAACGGTACCCGTGACTAGAATAGGAGATGCAATACACGTTTTAAAGGTTCTAATAGGTGATCAAGTATACATTAGGAATGGGTGCATATTAATGCACACTGGCGGATCAAGGGGGTGTTCGACAATTTAGTAAAATTCGTGTATAAATTGGGTAAAAATTGGCAAACAAGAGCCTGGGACCCCGTTTTCAAAACTGCTGGATCCGCGCCTGATGCAGCAATGATTCTGGGGCTATTTTCACAAAAAAATCTTAAGATTAACATTGATCGTAAGTTATATTGGATTGTTCATTTTTATCTTGATTTTTTTTGTGCATCATCAGAATGATATAGCAACAACCAAAATTATGAAGTAAAGCAGGGTGAACAGAGCAGGGTAGAACATTCTTCTTGCAAACCCCAAAAAGCAAAATAGACAAAAAACATTCATATGCAATTTTTCCTTATAAAAACAACAATCATATTTTTTATGACTATTCTGAGATTAATCAGAAGGGTCCGCCAGTTCGAAAGACGTTATTAAAATAAACAAAAAATGTTTTCTTTACGCAGACATATTATATGTTACGCTTTGTTCAAATCAGAAATAACCGTTATGAAAACAGATTAATCTTTTTACTGTTGGCAAGTAAGAATATTGTATTTCCATAAACAAATTATTATATTACGTAAGAGATGTACCCTGAAGTTTTGTATAATATACTTTAAAAGTATTTATAATACGCATCGTCTGTAATTGTCAAATGAAAACTATTACAAATTATATGTTTACATAATCCTCTCAATTTTATGGCTTCCTACCCTGTAACTTTCTGTGCTTTTAGCTAAGAAGCAGAGCTTATGTGTAGCTTTATTGTAGTGCATGAACGATCGATTACAAAGTGCGATCTTATAAATAATAGCATTAAAACAATTTTGCTCCGTAGCATAGGCCTATTTTTATTTTTTTACGAATTCATGGCATTGTTCCGATGTCTGTTCTTTTTTTTTCACATAATTTCGTAGTTCTTCAATTTTCGAAAAAAATCTTTTGTAAATGTGTCTCATTAAAGACGGATCGTTTTCTCCGATTCGTTTGTTTTGCCATAAGTATATAGAAACAAAACGTAAATCTGCAAAAAGTGATTGTGTAATAAATTCATAAAAGATGTTAAAGTTTGCTTTTAAAGACGCAAGTACCAAAAACAGTGAACCTACCTACTGAACCGTACTTTTTGTAATGCTAAAAATTTACTTCATTTATAAAGTAG
>NZ_CAHJWD020000240.1 GCF_903642095.1 Bathymodiolus brooksi thiotrophic gill symbiont
AAAAAACTTGAATAGATTTAACACAATGTTTTTACAATCTTTTGACAAGTCCTTTCACGGCTGGTAATCGGCACAAGCAGAACAGTTGGTTCTGCAAAGAAATTCGTGAGGATAACTTCCGGTTTTGGTGGAGGAGAGTTCACGAAGACGCTTCGCAAGGTATGTACATGTCAAAAATTGAAATTTTCTTTTTTACTGCTCGAATATTGCAAAATCAGAGAATGCTATGCTGTGGCGAATGCTTTCACGATTAGAAACATGTATAGTTTATTCTTGTATATGAAGTGTAACTCTCGCAAAATCAATCGTCCCACGAAAAACATGACGAAAATTGTGACACTCTTACATTTCTAAGTTGTTCTTGACAAAGATGCAAGTTAAATTTTCAATATTTTTTCATCATGGGAGTCTAAATGTAATCGGGGATAAATTCCGATTCGTCAGAAGTAAATTGAAGTCTAGATAAATCTACAAACTGTCAATTTTCTCGTTTTCCTGCTTGAGGAGATCGGTTCTGATAGAGCACATTGCGAATGCATGAGGAGATTTGCTAGTTTTGGTACGACACATGTAATCCACTGTATAATCACAAATTTTGCATGTCTGTCTGGTAATAAATTCACGAACTGATGCCCTTCTTCCCGTCGGGTTTTTAAAAGTATAAAAGTAATATTTCATTGTTCATGGGCTGTCCACCTAGAAAGAAACATTTCATTTAAGGAATCAATTCATAATTGTAACTGCGGTTTCCCATGATTTAACTTGTCATTATTGATCATTTGTTGTTTGTGACAACTTCCATTGTGTATTGGATACACAAGATTAACTTCCCTTACATTGGAAAAAATTGAAAATGCACTGTAAGATAATTTTATAATCAAGAATATTTAAACTTAATGTGAATCATATCTTTATAATTTCTAATACAAATGATACACTCTAAATTAAATATCATACAGTTGAGAATAATATTAATTTGTGGTAAAGGAGTGGGTATGATAAGGGTAGATTTTGGCCCAATCTCAGAAACTGTTTATATAGATATAATATTAAACACAATCATTGAAAGGTAAGAAAATTTTTTTTTTTATGATTTCACTTTGTCCTTTGTTGCTTAGCAACGTAAATGGAGGAGGGTCCAAATAATCATTGGAAATTCAAATATGGTGGTTTTATTTTACATATCTTGCATAGTCTTTTCGACAAAATGTTATATTCTGTGTATGTACACTCTAAAAATAATATTCCAATTCTCTATGGTAGCATATAGTATTTTTGTGTAGTTTTGTCACCCTAGCAACGGTTTTGTAAACATTAAATTAGCCTATATTATT
>NZ_CAHJWD020000241.1 GCF_903642095.1 Bathymodiolus brooksi thiotrophic gill symbiont
TGTTTCAACAGAATCTAGTGCAGTAGAAACAAGTGATGATCAAAGTTTCTACGACATTGTTACTTCAAATATGGATATCGTAGCTGCATTATTGACTGTAGCTGTTGTGGCCGCCTCTAGTAGCAATGGTGATAATAATGATAATGGTGATGGTGATGGTAATGGTAATGGTGATGATAACACTACCATTACAGGAACTGTCTCAGCAGGCAAATACATAAGTGGCAGCACAAACGACTCAATTAAAGCATATAAAGCCGATGGCACCGGCACCACTAGTGCAATAGGCTCTAGCTCACTTAACGAAAAAGGTCAATACACAATCACCTTAACAGGCGACAATGCTAACTACACAGGGGCTGTTTATATAAAATTAATAAAATCTGGTATACAGCATGCGGATGAGCTTAGGGGTTCTGAGGCGTTAGACAGTGATTTATTCGCTGTTGCTTATATTCATTCAGGTGAAAATATAGTGAATATTAGTGCTCGATCTTCTATAGTTGCTAAAATTCTTAGTGTGGATAAAACTACTATGGCTATTGTGTTAAGTGAAACAGATATCAATACATGGAATGAAAAAGTCAATACATCGTTTAATTTATTAGGTAGTGCAATTAATACAGATGTTGATACTGTTAATAGTCTAGGTGATGAAAGTAATACGCAAGCATTACAGGCAGGTCAAGTTGCTGCTGCACTTTCTGGTATGAGAGATACTGTTGTTACTAATACATTTGAAAAAGTAATTGAAAAAATGGCTGGTGTTATTGCCAATAATGGTGCTTTGGATCAGACTGCCCTTGAGACGCTGGCTATTGGTGCTGTTGCTGTTAAGGCAAAAGCAGAGGCAGATAAAACTGCCACTGCTGCTGCTATTGATGAAAACCAGTCTGGTAGTGTAGCAGAGGCATTAAATATTGCCAAAGATGCGGTGACTAATGCTGCTGATGCTGTTACAGATGCACAAAAACAAGCGGTTATTGCTGCTCAAAAGGCATATGATGAAGCGGTTATTGTGGACCAAAAGGCTCGGAATTTTGTTGAAATGGCAACGGATGCTGTTACTCGTTTTAACGGTTTACAAATAATTGTTTCAAGTATCACTATTACCAGTGATACAGGTGTTGCTGATTTTATTACAAATGATAGCACTTTGGTTATTGGTGCTACTTTGGATGGTGCGTTATCTGGTGGTAAAAAACTTTGGGGTTCTGTTGATGGTGGTAAAACTTGGACAGATGTTAGTGTTGTGGGTGCGGGTATTGTTTGGAGTAATGCTAATAAAACGGTTGCATGGGCTCAAAACTTTACAGAGGATGTAAGCAGTTCTATTCAATTTGTTGTTACTAATACAATAACTGCCACCACTGCTACGACTGCAGAGATTATGAATGATAAAGAGGGGGGTGTTGCTCATCATGATTATATATACGATGGCACTGCTCCTACTGAGGCAACCATTGCTATTAAATCAGGTGAAGGCAATCTTGTTGGTGTAAATAAAACTGCTTATCTTGAGGTAACTTATAGCAATATGGCGGTGGGTGATGCGATTCAATTGCAAAAAGGCGACAGTAATAAGGCTGATTTAGGGTCTGTTTACACGGTTACTTCTCTTGATGTTAATAATAACAAAGCAACTATTGCGATTAAGCAAACGGATTTAAGTGACCTTTCAGCGGACAGTATTTTTGTTTCGGTTAAAACTATTACTGACCTTGCTGGTAATATCAATAATACTGCTAGTAATAGTCAAATCTTTAAAGTGGATGTTGTTGCGCCAACTATTACTGCTTTCAGTGCGGTATCTGGTGTTTACAAAGAAGGGACAGAAATTGATCTTGTTGCTACTGTTAGTGAATCTGTCGAAGTGGGTGCTAAAATAACAGTCACCTTAAATACAGGTGCCACTGTTGAATTGGTTGCTGCCACAAAGGGTGTAACTTTAACAGGTACTTACACAGTTGAAGCGTCTCAAAGTAATGGCAGTCTTAGTGTTAGTAGTTTTGCTATTGATGCTTCTATGCCGCCAACAGATATTGCTGGTAATGTTATGACAGCTACTACTATTGCTAGTAATATTGCTACAGATGTTATTATTGATACCATTGCTCCAATCTTTACCAGTGTTGCGACAGGTATGGGTATTGTTGGCCAAGACATTGCCGTTTATGATGCTAATGTTAGCAATGGTGATGCTGATGTTGAATATACAATTGACAAGACGGACAAATTTAACATTGATAAAAACACGGGTGTTGTAACTTATAAAACTACTCCTACTGTGGTTACGAGCGAGGCAGATAATATTGTTATTACTGCAACTGATGTTGCTGGTAATGCCAAGACCCATAATGTTGCGATTACGGTAGTTAATCAGCCAGTGGTCTTTATAACCAGTGACAAACCTGATGGTGCTAATGGTGTGTTTACTCTCACTTTTACCTTTACTGAAGTGGTTAGTGGGTTTGAAGTTAATGACATCAACTTTGGTAGTGCAAATACAAATCTTACCAAAGGGACACTTACGCCAGTTTCAGCTACATCTGCTACAAACAAAGTCTTTACTTTAACGGTAACACCAAAAGATGCGTTAACAGACGGTGATATTACCGTCAACATTGCGGCTGGTGTAGTAACGAGTCAAGCTTCAGGGCAGCCAAATATTGCGACATCTGAATTTATTCAAAAATTTGACGAGACATTGCCTCAAGTTAGTATCACTTCAGGTGTGCTAACCAGTGATACCACGCCAGAGATTAGTGGCACTGCTGAAGCGGATGCTACAATAAAAGTGGTTGTTGCTGGTGCCACTTATACCACCAAAGCCACTGATGGCACTTGGTCTATTGATACCAGTGTGGCACCTGATTCTGGCACTTTGGCATTTGATGAGAATGGGGGTAATTTAGTGTCAGTAACGGCGATGGATGTTGCTGGTAATTTAGCTACTGTTGATCAAACATTGGTGATTGATACTGTTGCACCTAGCTTTACAACACAAGCCAACATGGAGCTAAATAATAAATCAAATTTGATAATTAACTTTAATGAAAATATCAAAACCCAAGGGGGCAGTGTTGAAATTTGGAATGCGAGTGGCAATGTTGAAACTGTTGTTATTAGTAACAGTGATATTAACAATAACACTTTAACTATTAATCCAACAAATGATTTATCCGAAGGCTCTTTTTATCTGAAAATGGCAAGTGGGGTAATTACTGATATGGCAGGTAACGATGCTGCAGCTATCACCAAAGACAGTAACCAATGGGCATTTGAAATCAAAGCACTTTCTACCTCTATCAGCTTAGCAGGCACAAACAACACGGATGATGCTTATATTAATGCCGCTGAAAAATCTAATGCTGTTTTATCGGGTAATATAATAGGTGATAATGCTGTTGTTGATAAAATTGAGTTTTATACAGTAACTGCAAATAATGTATTAACATTAGTTTCAGGTCTCACTATTGCCAATGTCTCAGTTGATAATAATAGACATTGGTCGCAGAACTTAAGTAATATAGCATTTGTAGATGGCACAACTTATAAAGCCAAAATTTACCTTAAAAGTGGTAACACTGAAGTCAATCAATACAGTAATGCTGTTACTTTTGACTTTTCTTCAGCAACGCTTGTGATTAATGCTATTACAACTAACAATAAAATCAATCTTAACGATAAAAATGCAAATGTTGTCATTTCTGGCACCTCTGATGCCATTGGGCAAACTGTTACCGTCTCTTGGGACAGTGGCACAGAAAAAACGACAACAGTTGACAATAGTGGCAATTGGTCTCTGACTTATGCAGCCAATGAAGTCCCAGCTGACAACAGCACCAGTAAAGTTACCGCCAAAGTTACCGATGTCGCTGGCAATCCAGAAACCTCGGTAGAGCATCTAATTATCATTGACACCACTGCAACTGCAAAACCAAATATTGGCTTTGCAACAGGCGAAGATATGTATGTTAATGCCACTGAAACTGGTGTTAATTTGGAGATTTCAGCCACAGGTATGGCTGTTGGTGACACAATCCAACTTAAAAAGAATGGCACTAATTTTGGCACTGCTCATACTGTATCAACCACTGAAATTACTAATGGAAAAGTCGTTATTAATGTTGCCAAATCAGACTTAGGTTCAAGTGACAATACAACTGCCATTACTACTACCATTACTGATGTTGCAGGCAATACAAGTGATGCCTCTGCTATTTTGACTATTACAGTAGATACAGCCGCCCCTACAATCACAGTAAAAACTGTAGGCACGATAGCGCCAAATAGCAATCTTGCCGCAACATTTAGTGAAACCATTGCCAAAGGAACGGGTAATATTGTCATTAAAGAAAGTGATGGCACTATATTTGAAACACTGGGTATTCAACATGACAACATAACCATTGGTGGCACAGATAACAAAACCTTAACTATTAACCCAAGCGCCAATTTAGAATCTGGTAAATCTTACTATATAGAGATGGCCTCTAGCGTATTAACGGATGTTGCAGGCAATAATTTTGCAGGTATTAACAACAATAGTACTTGGGCATTCAATGCTGCCAGTTTAAGCACAACTGTTGCTTGGTCTGGTGCCAATGTTGATGTTACCGATGGTTATATTAATACCAGTGAATTATCTACTGCAACCATCACAGGTAAGATTACAAATCTAAGTAATGCTTCTGGTTTGTCTATTTCAGAAATCAAGTTTTTCTCAACAAATAGTGTGATGCATACGGTTAGTAGCACTTT
>NZ_CAHJWD020000242.1 GCF_903642095.1 Bathymodiolus brooksi thiotrophic gill symbiont
ACTTATTTATGTCAGGTGAGCGATACAGGCTCACCTGAGCCTCTAGTTTAAATAGTATTTTCTTGTCTGGACCATAACATTTTTGTCTTGAGATAGGTCAATGATATTTGGTATGTGGGTGTATGACCATAAGGCGGTGTGTCACGTACCGTAATGACCTTCGTGGGACCTTGTCCTTTGACCTCAAGGTCAAATAATTGTTTCTTTCGAGATAGGTCAATGATATTTGGTATGTGGGTGCATGTCCATAAGGCGGTGTGTCGCATACCGTAATGACCTTCGTTGGACCTTGACCTTTGACATGAAGGTCAAATAATTGTTTTTTAAATAGTATTTTCTTGTCCTGGCCATAACATTTTTTGTCTTTCGAGATAGGTCAATGATATTTGGTATGTGGGTGCATGACCATAAGACGGTGTGTCGCGTACCGTAATGACCTTTGTGGGACCTTGACCTTTGACCTCAAGGTCAAATAATGTTTTTTTTAATAGTATTTTGTTGTCCGGGCCATAACATTTTTGTCTTTCGAGATAGGTCAATGATATTTGGTGTGTATGTGCATGACCATAGGGCGGTGTGTCGCATACCATAATGACCTTTGTTGGACCTTGACCTTTGACCTCAAGGTCAAATAATTGTTTCTTTCGAGATAGGTCAATGATATTTGGTATGTGGGCGCATGACCATAAGGCGGTGTGTCACGTACCATAATGACCTTCCTGTGACCTTGACTTTTGACTTCAAGGTCAAATAATGGTTTTTTAAATAGTATTTTCTTGTCTGGACCATAACATTTTTGTCTTTCGAGATAGGTTGTTGTACAGATGGCCGCATTAAGGGGAGACATACGTTTTAGGTATCTAAAACAGTTCTTCCTAGTTATTTATTGTTCATTTTAAAAAAGGGGGGTCAAATTGGTGGAGTTATGGTGTTTAATGCCACTTTTAACAATATTTCAGTTATATCATGGCTATCTTGTTTTATTGGTGGAGTATACCAAGAAAACCATCGACCTGCCGCAAGTCTGACAAACTTGATCAATAATGTTGTATCGAGCAATAAAGGTGTTTTAATTGCTGATATTTACATACGTACAACTGTGTATATAAATTTAAAGAACATCCCCCATTCCCCCGAGGGAACCCCGGGGTATAGAAATAGGATCTAGCTTCTCGGCTGAGGGGTACAACCCCCCCGAAAAGAGAGTCAACTAGGTGTGTGACAACTCTGATCAAGAATATAAAGGTCATGTGACGTATTGCTGTCACTTGGCATCCATTGTCAGTAAATTTTTAGATTTTAATCTTCGCCTCTGAAACTATTTGGCAAATTGAAACCGAACATGGTATGAATGTTCATTGAATGATTTCCTACAAAACTTGTGTTGTTGTTTCAAAGGTTTTAAAGAGGGTGTTTCCATATTATATATGGATTTTAATTATTTATTGTTCGTTTAAGAAAAGGGAGGTCAAATTGAGGGAGATATGGTGTTTAACGCCATTTTTAACTATATTTCAGTTATATCATGGCTATCTTGTTTTATCGAGCAATAAAGGTGTTTTAATTGCTGGTATTTACATACATACAACTGTGTATATAAATTTAAAGATAACACCCCCAAGTAAACCACAGAGTATAGAATTAGAAATAAGATCTAGTTTCTCCACTGAGCGGTACAACTGCACCCCCCCCCCCCCTCCCCAAAATAAAAGAGTCATCTAGTTGTGTGACACAAATCAGGTACACAACTCCGATGAAGAATGTAGTAATGGTCATGTGAAGTATTGCTACAACTTGGCATCCGTTGTCCTCTGTAAACGTTCACAATTAAACCTCTTTGAAACCACTGGGATAAATGGAACCAAACTTTTTTTGGAGTACTAATCATAGAATTAAAAAATACATCAATGGTCTAAGAATAGACAGTGCGATATCTGAATTAAGGATTTCATGGTATCATACCTAGTTCACTCGGATTAAAACCCAATATATCATTTGATTTTAATCTGACTGTAAAAAAATAAAAAAAAAAAAAAAAAAAATCTATGAGCTGATGAAATTCTTAATTCAAACACAACCACCCTATAACTTATATCAAAAATTCATTTGAGATACAAAGAACAATGAAAATGAAAAAGTACCTCTTGACTGCAGGCTAGATAATCACATTTTGTTAAATTTTGGATAAAATTTATCTTAAATTTATATTTGCTGGAATATGATACATTTCAATATTACAATAGAACAATGTTAATGATATTTGGTATGTGGGTGCATGTCCATAAGGTGATGTGTTGCATACCATAATGACCTTTGTTGGATCTTGACCTTTGACCTCGAGGACAAATAATTGTTTTTTAAATAGTATTTTCTTGTTCGGGCCATAACATTTTTTGTCTTTCGAGATTGGTCAATGATATTTGGTATGTGGGTGCATGACCATAAGAGGTGTGTCACGTACCATAAAGACCTTTGTTTGGACCTTGACATTTGACCTCAAGGTCAAATAATTGTTTCTTTCGAGATAGGTCAATGATATTTGGTAT
>NZ_CAHJWD020000243.1 GCF_903642095.1 Bathymodiolus brooksi thiotrophic gill symbiont
AACTTACAAATATCTATTGTTTCTTTACGTCATATTTGTTCCTAGAATCATATTCTGAAGATTTGTACAGAGTTAATGTGCGATTACTTTATATTAATTATGTGAGCTGGGAAAATGGCGGCAGGAGTAGGCGGACTACAAACAGCTCTCATACTTATTGGCTTTATCATACGTTTTCAGCCAAATTTCAACAACAATATTGAAGTGTATGATGTCAGGCCAGAAAACCTTGGCTTTTACGCTTGTCAACTGGACATTAAGGAGAGCAAATTTGACTACACCATCCAAAAACTTTGTTCGGGTCTACTCGATACATCAAACCAAAATGGCCGACCTGAAAAAATCATAACAGGAAATAGAAAAATCGCCAACCCATCAACGTATTGTCTTATATTGAGTATTTTACTTAGCGGCGACATACATATCAACCCTGGGCCGATAAAATACCCCTGTACTCTATGTCAGAAGTCAGTGAGATCAAATCAGAAGGCCATCCAATGTGATTTCTGTGACAACTGGACTCACTTAAAATGCACTAAAATAACTGTCTCTGAATATACAAAACTAGGAAAATCCAACGAAACATACTTCTGTAAAATATGCACCGATCGATTGCCAAAATTTACAGACTCTTACTTTGGTGAAACATCGTTCAGATCGAATGATAATGTTTTTAACCTAACCGGAAGTTCATTATCTAGTACTCACGATGAAAACAACGAAACATACGACATTTTCAATGAACTTACTGAACAGAGAAAGAAACATCCAGAAACATTTACCTGTGCGTATTTAAACATCAATAGCATAAGATATAAATTCTGTTCCATCAAACAACTGTTAACAACCAACACAGTTGATATGCTCATCATTGCTGAAACCAAAATTGATAACTCCTTCCCAGACGCACAATTTAAAATTGACAACTATCACTTTTGTAGAGCCGACCGAAACGCACATGGCGGCGGATTGATTGTTTATGTACGATCCGACTTAGCCTGCGACAGGAAAAACAAGCTTGAATGTAAAACTATTGAATCCATCATGATCGAAATTCTTATCAACAAAAGAAAATGGTTAATATCGGGCTTATACAGACCACAGTCAATTAATGATAATAATTTCAATAAAGACTTTATTGATACTTTCGATAAAATTTCCACCTTATATGACAATGTTTTGATTTTGGGAGACATTAACTATGACATGCTCTCTGAACATAAAGGAGCACCACTGAAAAATGTATGTGATATTTTTGATTTTGTAAACCTTGTTAAAAGTCCTACTTGTTTTACTAAAGGTGCCCCTGCAACTCTTAATGATGTTATTTTGACAAATCGATCAACTTTCTGTCAAAATATACAAAACTTTAATTGTGGCTTGAGCGACGTTCATAACATTATATCGGTTCAAATCAAAGGAACAATTCCTAGAATAAATAAAAAGTTTGTAGAATATAGGAGCTTTAAAAACTTCGACCAAGAATTTTTTTTAAATGATTTAGAGCAAAAAAATTTAAACTCAATTGTTGACAAGTGTGATAATGTAAATTCAGCATATGAGAATTTTGAATCAGAATTTATTTCTGTAATTAATAAACATGCCCCAATGAAAAAGAAAAAACCTGTAGATAAACCAGTCCCATTCATGAATAAAAATCTCAAAAGAGCAATCTACAAAAAAAGAATGTCATATAATAAGTACAATAGATGTAAAAATAAACAAAATTGGGAAATATACAGAAAACAGAGAAATTTGGTGAACAAAATAAAAAAACAATCCATCAGAAATTATTTTATTGAAAGATGTGCAGGTGGTCCTAAAAGTAAACATTTCTGGCCTACAATAAAACCCTTTCTAACGAATAAAGGCTCTCATTTTGCTAAAGACATAATTCTGTGTGAAAACGATAATATTATAAATAACCAAACAGAAGTAGCTGAAACATTTAACAATTTCTTCATAAATGTTGCTAAAGACATCGGTTCACAAAACATAAAAACAGATGATAACCATCCAAGTATAAAAGCAATAAAAGAAAATAAAACTGAATCTGACCAATTTATTTTTAATCCCATTAATGAAGAATTTGTTAATAAAGAAATTAATAAAATTGGTATAAAAAAGGCTACAGGAAAAGATGGAATATCTTCTAAAATCTTAAAATTATCTAAATCTGTTGTAGCAAAGCCCATTTCTAAAATTATAAATAAATCCTTTGAAACATCAACATTTCCTGATAAACTTAAAGAAGCACAAGTGGTTCCCTTACATAAAAAGAATAACACTCTAGATAAAGGCAATTACCGGCCAGTCAGTATCCTTCCCATGATATCTAAAATCTTTGAAAGAGCAGTAAACAGTCAAATTGTCGAATTCTTTGACTCACATTTTCATACTTTTTTATCTGCTTTTCGGAAAGGCTACGGATGCCAAACTGCTTTATTAAAGGTAATTGAAGACTGGAAAAAGGCTTTAGATCAAAATAAATATGTTGCGGCCATACTCATGGACCTATCAAAAGCTTTTGACTGTTTACCCCATGACCTGCTTATATTAAAATTAAAAACCTATGGTGTATCTCCTTCTGCTTTAAATCTAATAGATAGTTACTTAAAAAATCGTAAACAGTGTGTTAAAGTGGGCCCACATATTAGTAACTGGCAAGATATTTATAAAGGGGTGCCCCAGGGTTCAATACTTGGCCCTATCCTTTTTAATATCTTTTTAAACGATATTTTCTATTTTATAAAAAATAGTGATCTTTATAACTACGCGGATGACAATACGCTTTCCTACTCTGATCATGATATAAATAAAGTAATCTCTACTTTGGAGGATGACAGTGTGACTTTAATTAATTGGTTTTCCATTAACAAAATGAAGGCTAACCCAGAAAAGTTCCAGGCAATTGCCATAGGTAAACAAACCAAACAACAAAACTTAACCTTTACTATTGACGGAAATAAAATTGAATGTGAATCTGAAGTTAAACTTTTAGGGGTAACAATAGACTTTCAATTAAATTTCAATGAACATGTGTCAAATATTTGTAAAAAAGCCTCCAGGCAATTAAATGTATTAAAAAGAATTGGTACCCATTTAACAAAACTAGGAAAACTTACAATCTACTACTCCTTTATTATGTCCAACTTTAACTATTGCCCACTTGTTTGGCACTTTTGTGGAGAAACGAATACCAAAAAAATAGAAAAAATACAGGAAAGGGCTCTGAGATTTATATACAATGAATACACCTCTAGTTATGAAGACCTGTTATGCAAATCTAAACTGCCATCCCTAAAAGTAAGGAGACTTAGAACATTTGCTTTAGAAGTTTTCAAAATTGTTAATAAGGATTGTCCTGTTTATTTATTTGACCTCATAGATATAAAAAATACTTCGTATTCTTTTAGATATCAAAATAAAGCAGCTTTACCACAGGTAAGAACTACAAGTTTTGGTTTGCAATCTTTTCGTTATGCAGGTGCAAAACTCTGGAATGAGCTGCCTGACCACTTTAGAAAAGACATGTCACTAGACCAGTTTAAAAATTTGATTAATACATGGTCAGGCAGCTCATGTCATTGCTTTGCATGCAAGGCTTCAGCTTGATTTCCTTCCCTTAGTATGCTAGATATTTTTAGTTTAGTTCATCAACTGTGCTTATTTTTAATTTAGTTCAACTACTGTGCTTTTATGTTTTACTAGATATTTTTAGTTTAGTTCATCAACTGCTTATTTTTAATTTAGTTCAACTACTGTGCTTTTATGTTTTATAATATGTATGTGCTCTGCTTTTTATGCATGTCTGTCCTTATGCTTGTTTTGTTATTTACATGTATGTCGGTTTTAAAAGCTCTTCAGAGCTTATGTTGTATGTTTTTATACTCCGACTTTAAATAAAATTTGTATCTGTATCTGTGTTTCCGATGTTCTGGACCTTTCTTTGGTGAGTAAACGGTTCGGTTTCTGGCCCCATATTACACA
>NZ_CAHJWD020000244.1 GCF_903642095.1 Bathymodiolus brooksi thiotrophic gill symbiont
ACACATCTACACAACCCAATATAAAGAGACAAAATTACATCAAAGTTCCAGGAAAAAATTTGGTGCGCCAGACGTGCGTCAATTCTGTCCCAGTTTGGTTTCATTCCCGTAAGTAGCTAAGGAGGACTGGCCATTTCAGCTTGTGGATTGATGAAAATGTAACGATGACGCAGAAGCCAACATGATCCCTATATAATATAGCTACTAGTAGTATCACTATGCAAGCCACAATAATTAATAGGAAACTGTTATACAAGTGACTGTGTTGAACAATATTGACAATGTTACCTATAAACATAATGTAGAATATGTCTAATCTTTAACAAAATGAACATACTCAAATGGGTTCACAAATGAACTCGATTTCTCCAGTTTCATCCGTTTCGTTGAAATGTGATGGCTGCTCATTTCTTCTACTCTAGAATTACCTTGGTCAGAATATCTAAATCAAAAGTACAAATATCAATCACTACAAAATCACATTTGTCTGAAATTACCAGTTTTTGTAGTAATTTGCCTAAAAAATTAAGATAATTTTACAAAAACCTGCATGATTTTAACACAGACATGGGCCATCGGTCTACTGTTAAATTCACACACTGTGAAACATGCAAATTGCTATGGATCTTCACATTATTTCTTAAAAATCTTGTTTATAAATCATACTTACAAGATCCAAACTAAACAAGGGCAAAGCGTGGCGTATCCCCTCGCCTAAAAATTTGACCCGGTGACCTTGACCTTTGACTTTGAAAATCAATAGGGTTCCAGATTCTCTTAAGGACTAAGTATGTACCAAGTTTGGTCAAAATCCATTGAAGGATGTTGATTCTAGAGTGTTCACAAGG
>NZ_CAHJWD020000245.1 GCF_903642095.1 Bathymodiolus brooksi thiotrophic gill symbiont
CTAATATCAAAAGCAAGTGTCAGCACATTTTGTATATTGTTGATTATTAAATCAGTGCTATTTTGTTCTTGGTAAAAACGCTTTATTAAAGCAATTGCACTATAAACTTGTAAGGCTTTAGCTTGCCCAATGCCTTTAACTGTTAATAAATCATCAATAGTGATATTGAGAAAATCCTTATTAAATTTGGTGATAATAGTTTTGGCTAGGGTTTGGACATTGATACCTTTAATACCGCTACCAAGTAAGATGGCTAGAAGGTCTGTTTTAGATAAGGCATTAGCACCTTTTTTGAGTAATTTCTCTCTAGGGCGGTCAACTTTAGGAATGTCTTTTATTTTTGGCATGGGTTTAAAATTACTTTTTCTTTGGTGGGAGTAGGTCGGTAATCGTGCCTTCTGCCATTTCAACGGCAAAGGCGGTGGTTTCGCTGAGGGTTGGGTGGGCGTGGATGGTGAGGGCGATGTCGGACATATCGCAGCCCATTTCGATGGCGAGGGTGGGTTCGGCGATGAGTTCGCCGGCGTTGGTGCCGCAGATGCCCATGCCTAATAGGCGGTGTGTGTGTTTGTCGAATAGGGCTTTTGATATGCCTTCAGATCTGCCGATGCTTAGGCTTCTGCCGGATGCTGCCCAGGGGAATTTGCCGACTTCGTATTCGATGCCTGCGGTTTTTAATTCTTTTTCGGTTTTTCCTGTCCATGCGACTTCTGGGTCGGTGTAGGCGACTGATGGGATGGTGAGTGCGTCAAAGCCTGATTTGTGTCCGCAGATGACTTCGGCGGCAACTTTGGCTTCGTGGACTGCTTTGTGGGCGAGCATGGGTTGTCCGACAATGTCGCCGATGGCGTAGATGTTGGGGATGTTGGTTTTCATTTGTTTATCGACTTTAATAAAACCCCAATCGTCAACTTTTACTGCTGCTTTTTTGCAGTCAATGAGTTTGCCGTTAGGTGAGCGGCCGATTGAGACTAGGACTTTGTCAAAAATATCAAATTTGGGGGCATTTTTGCCCTTAAAGTCTACTTTAATGCCGTCATTTTGTGCGTCCATACTGGTTATTTCGGTGCTTAGGAAAATGTTGGCGTATTGTTTTTTAATGCGTTTAAACAGGGGGTTAACAATATCTTTGTCTGCTGTTTCGATGAGTTGCTCTGAGCGTTCAACAATGGTGATTTCACTGCCTAGTGCTGCATATACGGTTGCCATTTCTAAGCCAATGATGCCACCGCCAACAATGAGTAGGCGTTTTGGTATATTGTCTAAATCTAGTGCATCGGTTGAATCCATAACGCGCGGGTCGTCGAATGGGAAGGTTGGGATTTTGGTAACGCGAGAACCTGCGGCAATAATACATTGCTCAAATTCTATAATTTCATTTGAGTCGTCAATTTTGACTTGGGTATTAGAGATGAATTTGGCGTATCCAGTAATGATTTGCACGCCTCTTGCTTTGGCTAAGGCTTTGATGCCATTTGTTAGCTTGCTAACGATGTTGTCTTTATTTTGTCGCACGCCATCGATATCAATCTTTGGTGTTTGGAAAGTTACGCCAAGATGTTGTGCTTCTGCGGCTTCGTTGATGATTTCTGCGGTGTGTAATAGGGCTTTTGAAGGGATACAACCTACATTTAGGCACACGCCACCTAGGCTTTCATAGCGTTCAATAAGAACGACTTTTTTACCTAAATCGGCTGCACGAAAGGCGGCGGTATAGCCACCAGGGCCAGAGCCGATGACAATAACTTGTGTTTTAATCATAATTTGCCTCGCTTAAAATGTTGTTGAGTTCTGCCATAAAGCGACCACCTTGTGCACCGTCAATAACTCGATGGTCGTAAGATAAGGCCAATGGTAAGGTTAATGCTGGAATAAATGCTTCACCGTTCCAAACGGGTTTATTAAAGGAACGGGACACGCCTAAAATGGCAACTTCTGGTGCATTGACGATGGGTGTGAATTGTGTGCCACCGATACCGCCGAGGCTGGAGATGGTAAAGCCTGCACCTTGCATATCTTTGGGGCTGAGTTTGCCATCGCGTGCTTTGGCGGAGGTTTGTGCTAATTCTGTGGCAAGTTCGATTAAGGATTTTTGTTCAACATCACGAATAACTGGCACGACTAAGCCGTTTGGTGTATCCATGGCGATACCGAGATTAAAGTATTTTTTAATGATGAGATTTTCGCTAGATTTGTCTAACGAGGCGTTAAATCGTGGGTGATTTTTTAATGCTTTAATCACGCCTTTCATGATAAAAACTAGGGGGGTGAGTTTAATGCCGTTGGCTTTTTGTGCTTGTCGGTAGGTTTCCATTTTGTCAATATTAACTTCGTCAAATTGGGTTACATGTGGGATGTTGAGCCAGCAGGCGGTTAGGTGTTTGCCTGAGAGTTTGTTGATTCTTGATAGGGCGACAGTTTCGGTTTCACCAAATTTGGAGAAATCAATTACAGGGGTTTTGGGTAGCGCATTACCTGTGCCACCTGAGGTGATGATTTGCTTGACATAGCCTTTAAGGTCGGTGTCTGTTACTCTGTTTTTTTGCCCTGTGCCAGTAACATTGGATAAATTAACCCCCAATTCACGCGCCAGTTTTCGAATAGATGGGGAAGCGTGAGAGTTTCCTTTGGGTGTTGTTGATACTGATTGGTCTAAGATTTGTGGTGCTGGTGTGATTGCTGTGGTTGTTCTGGGTGTTGTAGAGGTTGCTGCAGGTGTTGCAATGGGTGCGGGTTCTTCTTTTTTGGGTGTGTCAATGCCTGTGCTTTCAATATTAAGAATTAAATCACCCAGTTTGATTTTGTCGCCTAATGAAACGCTAATATCGATGACTTTGCCGGCAAGAGGTGTTGGAATTTCCATAGAGGCTTTGTCGCTTTCGAGGGTGATGATGCTGTCGTCTTCGGACAACTCATCACCTGTATTAACCAGCACTTCAATTACTTCAACTTCGTCAAAATCGCCAATGTCTGGCACAACAACGGGGACGATTTGTGGCTTAGAATGTTGGGTTTCAGCGTTTTGGTCGGCGTTTTGAGTGTCGTCATTTTCGCTTTTGATGCTTAAAATAATATCGTCTTGTTTGATTTTGTCGCCTAGTGTTACTTTTATCTCAGTAACAATACCAGCAAAAGGTGTTGGGATTTCCATAGAGGCTTTGTCACTTTCTAGGGTAACAATGCTGTCATCTACTTGTATTTCATCGCCAATACTTACTAAAATTTCAATAACTTCAACTTCGTCAAAATCGCCAATATCGGGTAATTGTATGTTTTTAATTTCAGACATAGGATATAAAATTATATTGCATTTAAAAGTGGGTAATTATCGCATAAAAAGTGGATAATATTCATCTATGCCAATTGCACTTACAATCAAATCTCTTATTAAAACTTATGCCAATGATTTTCACGCCCTAAAAGGCATTGATTTATCGGTAGAGGAAGGGGATTTTTTCGCCTTATTGGGTAGTAATGGTGCAGGAAAAACTACGATGATTGGTATTGTTTGCGGATTGCTGGAAAAAACCACGGGTGAAGTGAATGTGTTAGGTTTGGATCAGGCTAATAATGCTTATGAGATTAAGCGTTTGATTGGATTAATGCCACAAGAGTTTAATTTTAATATGTTTGAACCTATTGAAGAAATTTTAATCAATCAAGCGGGTTATCATGGTATTAATCGAACTTGTGCCAAGGCGTATGCTGAAGTTTTGCTAAAACGCATGGAACTTTGGGACAAGCGTTCTGATATGGCTAAATCCTTATCAGGCGGTATGAAAAGGCGTTTAATGTTGGCAAGAGCGCTTATTCATAAACCTAAAATTTTAATTTTAGATGAGCCTAGTGCGGGTGTTGATGTGGAAATTCGTCGTTCAATGTGGACATTTTTAAAGGAGTTAAATGCAGAGGGCGTGACTATTATTCTTACCACGCATTATTTAGAAGAGGCGGAGTCTTTGTGTCGCAATATTGCCATTGTGGATAAGGGGAAAGTGATTGAGCAAACCAGTATGAAGCAATTACTTGCTAGGGTTTCGCAACAAACTTTGATTTTAGAAAGCAGTGAAAAATTACCAGAAATTCCTACTACGCTAGGATTTTTACTTACAAAACTGGACGATTATTTATTAGAAGTGGTGTTAGAATCTGACATAAATATTACGCAAGTATTGAAAATTCTTAGCGAACATAACATTAATATTAATCATGTTAGAAATGCACAAAACCGTTTAGAAACTTTATTTTTAAATTTGACTTCAGGTAAATAATATGTGGATTCAATATAAAACTATTGTTATTAAGGAAATCTTGCGATTCTCTCGTATTTGGGTGCAAACAATCTTTCCACCTATCATTACCACCTCGCTTTATTTGTTAATTTTTGGTGGTTTGATGGGGGATCGTATTGGCGATATGCAAGGGGTGGATTATATTCATTTTATTATTCCAGGCATTATATTAATGACGGTGATTCAAAATTCTTATGCTAATACAGTTGCATCATTTTTTCTGGCAAAATTTAATCACAGTATTGAGGAATTATTGGTTTCTCCTATTTCTTATTGGGTGATTTTATTGGGTTATATCTCTGGTGGTGTGGTTCGAGGTTTGGTGGTGGGGCTAGGTGTTTTTATTACAATTTCTTTTTTTGTGGATTTGCAAATTTACAGTGTTTTTATTATCTTTATTATCTTTTTCTTAACCGCTGTGTTGTTTTCTTTGGCAGGATTTATTAACGCCGTATTTGCTCAGTCCTTTGATGATATTTCAATCGTGCCAACTTTTGTATTAATGCCCATGATTTATTTGGGTGGATTGTTTTATAGTGTTGAAATTCTGCCAGAGTTTTGGCAGAATATTAGTAGATTTAACCCAATTTATTATATGGTAGATGGTTTTAGAATGGGATTTTTAGGCAGCTCTACTACTGGTATTGTTGATTCAATACTGGTTTTATTGGTTATGATTATTTTATTAAGTTTGTTGGCTTTTTATTTGTTAAAAAGAGGTATTAACATCAAGACTTAATTCCCTTTTCATTGCCTGATAGCATTCTTTGGATATTGCTTTTATGGGTAAAGAAAATCCAAGTGCAAGTTAGTGTAATGACATAAGTGGCATTGACATCTTTGTTGCTTAAGAAGTAAAAAATGATAGGCGTTAGTAGGGTGGCAGTTAATGCAGACATTGAAGAGACTTTTAACGCTTTAGCGACAAAAATCCAAATAACCATAAAACTTAAACCAACTAAATAATTTGAAGCAAGCAAAGCACCTAAGAAGGTCGCCACGCCTTTGCCTCCTTTAAAACCAAAGAAAATGGGATACACATGACCTAAGAATGCTGCCAAGGTAACCAGTGTCATGGTTAGCAAATCACTCCCCAAGGTGTATGCAATTAATACGGGAATTGCGCCTTTTACCCCATCGCCAATTAAAGTAATGGCAGCGGCTTTTTTTCCACCTATTCTTAGCACATTGGTTGCACCTGGGTTGTTAGATCCTTGCGTTCTAGGGTCGGGTAGATTGAGCAGTTTGCAGACAATAATGGCAGTTGAAATCGAGCCAATTAAATAAGCAAAAGTAATTAAAGTAGGTAACATAGCAAACCTTAGAAAATTTTGATAAATGTTACTATGGATATTGTATTTATTCAAGGGTTAAAAATTGATTGTGTGATTGGTATTTACGATTGGGAGCGAGAAATCCGCCAAGAAATTACACTAGATATTGAAATGTCTGCCGATATTAAGGCCGCCAGTGAGACCGACCATATTGACCAGACCCTTGATTACAAAGCTGTTTCTAAACGCCTGATTGATTTTGTTAAAACCAGTGAATTTCAATTGGTAGAAACTTTAGCGGAGAAAATTACACAGATTATTATGCAAGAATTTGGCGTAGAGAAAGTTAAGTTAACGCTCAATAAAGGTGCAGCAGTAACAGGTACTCAAGGCGTAGGTGTTATTATCGAAAGAGTCAAAACTTTGAATTCCAGCCTTGGGCAAGAGTAAAAAAATGAGCGAGATACATATTAATATTGGCTCAAATCAAAATCGTAGGCATAATGTTGCTCAGGCGATTGAGGCACTTAAAATGAATTTTTTCAATGTGGTGTGTTCTGATATTTTTGAGAGTGCAGCGGTTGGATTTAAGGGGATGGATTTTTACAATATGGGCGTGAATGCAACCACGGATTTAAGTATTACCGATGTGTTAAGTGTGTTACATACGATTGAGAACAATCAAGGCAGAGATAGGTCGCAACCGAAATTTTCTTCGCGGAAAATTGACCTAGATTTAGTGTTATACGACAAGGTTGTTGATGAGAAAAATAACCTGCCTAGAAATGACATTTTAAAATACAATTTTGTTTTGTTACCACTGGCACAACTTAGCCCACAGAGTGTTCATCCACTTGAAAATAAAACTTATAAACAATTATCTGCAACTATAAACCAGTTAAAATCGTATAATATTAAAATTTTAAAACGAAGGAACCTATGAAAACAATACTATTTACTTTATTTATTACACTCTCTAACTTTGTATTTGCAGTTGCAGTTGATGATTATGACGAAGGTATTGATTATATAGCACTTAAAAAACCAGTAGCAACCGTTACAGGCGATAAAGTTGAGGTGCGAGAGTTATTTTGGTATTATTGTTCACATTGTTACAATCTTGAGCCAACACTTAATGCTTGGGTTAAAAAACTACCTGCTAATGCTCAGTTTATTCGTCAGCCAGCAATGTATTCTAAGAGATGGGCAAATGGTGCAACTTTTTACTTCGTGTTAGAGGAGTTAAACTTATTAGATAAGTTGCATGGGGAATTGTTTGATGCTATTCATGCAAAGAAAAAGAAGTTTAGGACCAAAGACAGTTTTATTAATTGGGTTGCTAGCTTTGGTGTAGATAAAGCCAAAGTAGAAAAAGCCTTTGATTCTTTTGGCGTGCGTGTTAAAGCTAATAAAGCTAAATTAAATACTAAAAAATACCACCTCAAAGGTGTGCCAGCAATTGTAGTTAATGGTAAATATTGGACCGATTCTAGTCATGCAGGAACCCAGGGAAGAATGTTAAAAGTCGTAGATTTCCTTATTAAGAAAGAAAGCAAACTTGAATGAAGCAGTTTTAGTCTTATCAGGGCTTGACCCTTGTGGCGGTGCTGGTATTGCTGCTGATATTGAAACCATTAACCAATTTGGGTTAACCCCATTGCCGATTGTAACAACAATGACAGTGCAAAATACTCAATCTGTTGTAGAGGTTCAACCAGTGAATGTTGGGTTAATTGCCAAACAATTCCATCATTTGCAAGCAGATATTGCGTTTAAAGTTGTTAAAATTGGGCTACTGTGCTCTAGTGAGCAAATTAGAGTAATTGCTAATTTAATGCAAGATAAAACCATTGTGCTTGACCCGATTGTTAAAGCCAGCACCCAAGAAGTTTTACTACAAACCCAAGTAATAAGCACTCTAAAACAAGAGTTATTGCCTTTGGTAAAAATCCTAACCCCCAATATGGCAGAATTATTCGCCTTATCCGGTGAAAAAGATGAGCAAAAAGCCATAGAAAAGCTAGCCTGTAAATGGATATTACTCACCACCACCGATGTATCAGAGTCCAGTATTGAACACCGTCTATATCACCATGCTAAGTTGGTAAAGAGTTATACTTACAACAAATTATCGGGCAATTACCACGGTTCTGGTTGCACTCTTTCAAGTGCAATCAGTGCTTTGATAGCCTCAGGTGCTAACATTGAAATTGCTTGTAAAAATGCACTAGACTATACCTACCAAACTCTATTAAACGCTAAAAATATCGGTAAAACACAGTTTCACCCTAATCGCATACCAGCGAAAAATACACATACCCGCAAAAAATATCAATGATAGGAAAGTTGGGCATAATACTATATTAAAGGATCTCATTGGATTTTGTTTGTAATACACTTCTATTTACGCTATAATGAATTTTTATTCACATATGTAGAATTTTATTTACATCACTTACTTATTATTTATAAGCAATGAAAATGACATCACTTTTTAATAAAAATTCCGAAAGAAAACTGGTTTCCAGATTGTCAAAAGGCAGCATAAGCCTACAACACGGTCGCTATCAAACCGCTCAAGACATTACCAAAAAAGTCAAACGCTTGGAACATTATAATTTTAGTAAGAAATATGCCGGCTAAGGGAGAAGATGAGCTTAAGGTATTATTAGATTTATTTGAACAAGCAGAAGCCAAAATAAAAAATGTTGAACAAGCCACCTCGGAAGGGGTGCTTATCCCCTCTATTAACCAACTTAGATATGCAGGGCATCATATTGTTCAATCTTTGCTTAGTAATGACACAAAGGCACTTCAAGCAGAGCAAGCTAAAGCAATCAACCATGTCAAAAGAGCCATTTACGATATAGATGAAGCACTATTGATTTACTATATAGACAGTGCAGTAGATTTTAAAGAAAAATATAATGACAGTGGCTTTACTACTGAGATAATTGCAGATTATCCTGAAAAATTAGTTATGCTAGATGAAGCTAATACAAGCATACAACAATTGCGCAAAGATAACAATAATTATCAAAACAGGCAACAGTTTTATCGGCAGTTAAGTCCTTATTTGGATAAATTATCCAAAATTGTTGCTATTTTTGAGAAATCAGCACCACTTATTGCCAACAAAGAAAAAAATAAATGTGACCAAGAATTAAAAGACAAACGGCGTTTTATTATCAAAGTTGCAGCAACATTTTTTTTCGGTATTATTGGCATTATTGTTGCACTTAAGTAAATGAATAACTTTATCAGCAACTGGCTACGCCCCAATATTAAAGCAATCAATGCTTATCATGTGCCTGCGTCTGAAAATATGGTGAAATTGGATGCAATGGAGTCTCCTTTTCCTTTATCTGATAAATTAATTGAGCAATATTCAGCCTGTTTAGCAAATGCACAATTAAATCGTTATCCCAATCCAAATGCTATAGAGCTACAGCAAACTTTGCGTGCGTTGATGGATATTCCTGCTGATTGTGGTGTGTTGTTAGGTAATGGCTCGGATGAACTGATTCAACTATTGGCATTGGCGTGTGATACGGACGATACTATTTTAAGTCTTGATCCCAGTTTTGTAATGTATGAGATGATTGCAAAATTTACCTGTTTGAATTATCAAGGGGTTGATTTGAACGATGATTTTGAGATTGATTTGAGTGCAATGTTATTGGCGATTGAAACGCACCAGCCAAAACTGATTTTCATCGCTTATCCAAATAACCCAACTGGCAATACATTTGATAGAACTGCCATTGAAAAAATCATCACTTCAACCCATGCTTTAGTCGTGCTAGACGAAGCTTATTATGCGTATGCTAACGATAGTTTTTTGAATGATATTAAAAAATATTCTAATTTAGTTTTGCTCAGAACTGTATCAAAAATTGGCTTTGCTGGACTTCGTCTAGGTTTGCTCATTGGTGCAAAGGACACGGTAGAGCAATTAGATAAATTAAGACTGCCTTATAATATCAACACACTAACGCAAGTAAGTGCAAATTTTCTACTACAAGAAAAAGATGAAATCAACAAAAATGCTCAAATCATCCTTAGCGAACGCACCAAATTATCAGCCACACTTAACGCTATTAATACGCTGGAAGTCTATCCATCGCAAGCAAACTTCATCTTATTCAAAGCGCCAAATGCTAACGAACTATTTACAACACTCAAACAAAAAGGTATTTTGATTAAAAACTTGAGTAATGCACCAAAACTCACCAATTGCCTGCGTGTAACCGTAGGCAGTAGCGAGCAAAATAAAAAATTCATCGATATTGTAGAGGTATTTTATGGTTAATCAAAAAACATTGGCTGACTATTGTTATCAGTATTTAACTGTTGATAAATTTGATGACTATTGCCCAAATGGCTTGCAGATACAAGGCAAATCTGACATCAAGAAAATCATCTCAGGCGTAAGTGCTAACCAAGCTCTGATTGACAGAGCAATTGACGAAGCAGCAGATGCACTCTTTGTCCATCACGGATTTTTCTGGAAAAATGAACCACCTACGCTTACTGGCATCAAAAAAAACCGAATCAAAGCCCTACTGGACAACGACATCAATCTATTCGCTTACCACTTGCCACTCGATGCCCACCCAACAATCGGCAACAATGCCCAACTTGCCATTCATTTTGACATTCAAAATCCTACCCCCATCGGCGATACCCTCGTTTGGCAAGGAGAAATCAACACCACCCTAGCCAATTTTTCTAACACCGTCAAACAAGCACTAAACCGCCGCCCATTAGTTTTCGGTAACGATGAAAAACCCCTAAAACGCATCGCATGGTGCAGTGGCGGTGCACAAACCTACATCCACCACGCCATCAACATCAACGCCGACTGCTTCCTCACTGGCGAAGTTTCTGAACAAATTCCTGCCATTGCCCTTGAAAATAACATTGCCTTCATTTCCGCTGGACACCACGCTACTGAACGCTATGGCGTGCAGGCTCTCTGCCAGCATCTTGCTCAAAAATTCAATCTTATTCATTATTTTATTGATGTTGATAATCAAGTATAACTTTCTGAAAAATTATCATATTAGATAGAGTTATAGAACGAAACAATTAATAGCAGATAATAAAGGCGTAATGTTTGTGGCACTTTTAATTGTATTTGATTTTCTTATAAACAGGCTCCATACTAATGAATGCTATGGTATAAGAATTTTGTTCAAGAATTTAACTTCATCTATCGTTTTATTGATATAGATAACTAGGTATAATGTTTTAAAAATTACACAAATAGGAAGAATAAAATATGAAAAATAAAGGTATCGTTGTTGCATTTCTGGTATTTTCTAGTTTGGTGGCATGCACACCAAAAGAAACACATCAAGTTGTTAAGGAGACTCATGTTAATGCTTATCAGCAAACTTATAATGGAAAGCGAGTAGATGTTACTATTTCTTCTTTTGAGAATAATTCTGATTATATGCGCGGTTTGTTTACTGCTGGTTCTGATAAATTAGGCAATCAAGCCAATACAATTCTAAAAACACATTTACAGCAAAGTAACCACTTTAATGTAATGGATCGTCAGAATATGAAAGTTAATGTGCGAGAAGCAAAGTTGATGGGTGCAAAACAAAATATTAAAGGTGCTCGCTATATCATTACAGGTAGTGTAACAGAGTTTGGTAGAAAAGTAACAGGACACAGATTGCTTGGTGGTATTTTAGGTTCGGGAAAACAGCAAACAGCCTATTCAAAAGTATCGCTCAATATTGTTGATGTGCTTACTTCACAAGTGGTTTATTCTGTTCAGGGAGCAGGAGAATATACTTTATCCCATGAAGAGTTACTTGGCTTTGGTGGTAGTTCAGGCTATGATGCAACTTTAAATGGTAAGGTGCTTAATTTATCCATTATGGAGGCCATTAACAATATGACCAGAGATATGCAGAATAATGTTTGGAAAATTGAGCAATAATGATAGTTAAAGTTTTTTTATTGATATCGTTCGTTGGCATACTTTTATTAAGTGGTTGCAATGATAAGCGTTTATATTATTGGGGAAAATACGAAAATATTGTGCGACAATCTTATGTAACACCTAGCGAGGTGGATATAGATACTCAAATTTCTGAACTTGAAATTGATTTAAGAAAAGCTAAAGATTCGGGTAAAAAAGTTGCCCCTGGGTTCTATGCACACCTAGGTATGATGTATGCTAAGCAAGGAAATATAGTCAGTTCTAAAGAAATGCTTTTACAAGAAAAGGCACTGTTTCCAGAATCAAGTGTGCTAATTGATGGCATGCTTGAGCGTGTCAAGAAGAATCAAGGAAGATAATGAACAAAATACTAAAATTGGGTTTTTTAATTACCTTTTTATCTATTTTTGCTACTGGTTGTCAAGAGGTAAAGCCTTATGATTACACGGCATTAAAAAAAAGTAAACCTAGGTCAATCGTTGTTATACCACCAAAAAATAATTCTATTGAGGTGAATGCATCTTATATTTACTTATCTACGCTAACAGAACCCTTGGCTGAAAAAGGTTACTATGTCTTACCTGTTGCAGTTGTTGATCAATTTTTAAAAGAAAATGGCTTGCCGACACCTGCTGAAATGAATAACATACCGTTGAAAAAAATCAGAGAGTATATGGGGGCTGATGCAGTGTTATATATTGATATTGAAGAATTTGGGCAAAAATATTTAGTCTTCTCTTCTGTCGCTACTGTCATAGCAAAGCTCAAATTGGTTGATACAAAAACAGGTGAGCTACTTTGGGAATCCACCGCTTTTGCACAAATAGGCGGTAACAGTGGTAACAGTGGTAATCCTATTGGTATTCTTACCTATCTGATTAGTGCAGCTATAACGCAAGTTGTAGATAATAAAATGCCTGAGGCATCACGCAGGGCAAATCATTTTTCAATCAATGCAGAGAAAATAGGATTGCTTGATGGTCCGTATAAAATCCCTGCTAAGCAAGATATAAACAAAGATCTCTAAGATTGTAAAAACCTCTATTATCTTGAAAATAGGTATAATGTATTTATTTTATTATTTTCAAATTTTGACATTATGAGTAAAAAGTTTAATGTGTGTGTTGTAGGTGCAACAGGGGCGGTGGGTGAAACTATTTTGTCGATTTTAGAACAGCGGGATTTTCCGATTGATAATTTGTATCCTTTAGCGAGTGCGAATTCAGTAGGTAAAAAGGTGTTTTGTCAGGGTAAGAGTTGGACGGTGCAGGATTTGGCCTTGTTTGATTTTTCGCAAGCACAAGTAGGTTTGTTTTCAGCAGGCGGGCATATTTCTGAAAAATATGCACCGATTGCGGCTGAGGCAGGCTGTGTGGTGATTGACAATACAGCGCATTTTCGTCGTGATAAAGACATTCCATTGGTTGTGCCTGAGGTAAATCCACAAGCGATTGCAGGCTATACGCGGCGCAATATTATTGCCAATCCAAATTGTTCTACTATTCAAATGTTGGTGGCACTCAAACCAATTTATGATGCGGTGGGGATTGAGCGTATTAATGTGGCAACTTATCAGGCGGTATCAGGTTCTGGCAAAGAGGCGATTAGTGAATTGATTAATCAAACCACCAAATTGTTAAGTGGTAATACTGAGGTTGATGTTAAGGTATATCCAAAGCAGATTGCGTTTAATGTGGTGCCGCATATTGATGTGTTTCAAGACAATGGTTACACCAAAGAAGAGATGAAAATGGTGTGGGAGACGCAAAAGATTTTTGCAGATGAGAATATTCTGGTTAACCCAACAGCGGTGCGTGTGCCAGTGATTTACGGACATTCTGAGGCGATTAACATTGAAACTAAGAAAAAAATTACCGCTGCTGAAGCAACTAAGATTTTAACAAAAGCCAATGGCGTAACGGTGATGGATAAGCATGAAGATGGTGGTTATGCGACGCCATTTGTTGAGGCGACTAATCATGATGATACATTTGTGAGCCGTATTCGTGAGGATATTTCTTGTGAAAAAGGTCTTAATTTGTGGGTGGTTTCTGACAACATTCGCAAAGGGGCGGCATTAAATACTATTCAAATTGCTGAAATTTTAATTCAAGAATATTTGTAAATCATTTATGTCAGGGCACAAACACCACTACCTACTAAAAAAGCCTTATTACTACTATCCTCTTAATAGTATCTTTAGGCTCAATTAGCTTATTTTATGCCAGTGCTGTTGGTGCTTTAGTGATGTTAGTTGTTAATATTACCGTTTTTGAATGGGGGTTTGCTTCTTACATAATTTGTATTATCTGGGCGATTATTGCGGTTAATCGTTATAATAAGGAAATAATTAAAATTGCAAAATGAATATGATTAAAGTATCCAGAAAAACCAACGAAACCGATATTGTTGTTGAATTAAATTTATACGGCACAGGTCAGGCGAATATTGACACAGGCGTGCCGTTTCTTGACCATATGTTAGATCAAATTGCACGCCATGGCTTAGTGGATTTGAGCATTAAATGTGAGGGTGATACGCAGATTGATGATCATCACAGTGTGGAAGATATTGGTATTACACTGGGTCAGGCTTTTGCAAAAGCGGTGGGCGATAAGGCGGGTTTGACTCGTTATGGGTATGCTTATGTGCCGTTAGATGAGGCATTGTCTCGAGTGGTGTTAGATTTATCAGGGCGTCCCGGTTTGGATCTTAATGTGAATTTTACTCGTGCTATGATTGGCTCATTTGATGTGGATTTAATATCAGAATTTTTTCAAGGTTTTGTTAATCATGCACTGATTACTTTGCACATTGACAACCTTAAAGGGGTAAATTCCCATCATCAAGCGGAAACAATTTTTAAGGCATTTGGTAGGGCATTGCGTATGGCAATTACAAAAGATGAGCGTCAAAAGGGCATCCCTTCTACCAAAGGATCACTTTAAGAATCCGTGCAAAGTATTGCAATTATTAATTATGGAATGGGTAATGTGCGTAGTGTGCAAAAAGCGTTGGCACATGTTGCCCCTAATGACCAGATTTTTTTGACAGACGATGCGGCGTTAATTCGTAATGCTGATCGTATTGTGTTTCCTGGGCAAGGGGCAATTGGTGCTTGTATGCAGGCATTGGATGAGCATAATTTGATTGAGGTGATTAAGCAAGTAGCTAACGAGAAGCCTTTTTTGGGTATTTGTTTGGGTTTGCAACTTTTGTTTGACCATTCTCAGGAGAATGGTGGCACTGAGGGGCTGTCTATTCTTGCAGGTGATGTTGTGCATTTTCCAGAAAATGAACTGAAAATCCCACATATGGGCTGGAACAAGGTCAAACAAACGCAAGAACATCCATTGTGGTATAAGATTGAAAATAATGCACGCTTTTATAGTGTGCATAGTTATTATGTTGAGCAGGGCGATTCATCAGTGGTTGCTGGGTCAAGTGATTATGGCATTGACTTCACTTGTGCGGTTGCCAAGGATAATCTATTTGCCGTGCAATTTCATCCCGAAAAATCTCAGCATGATGGTTTGCAATTACTTAAAAATTTTGTTCATTGGCAAGTTTAGCAATTTTTGTTATTGTCCAATTCAATAATAAGTCGGATTTTTCCATTTCTCCCAATTGAGTTGTATCGTTTTTAAAAATAAACCAAGATGAATGAGTGCGATATTATGCATTTTATTTTTTAAAATAGTATTATTGCGTTTGTGTTTCTAAGCAACGAATATAGGCTTGATGATTCATTGGCGTGTTATTTTTTTGTGAGGAAAAAATCATCTCAGCGATGCAATCCATCATCCTGTGTTCAGCCTCATGCGGGTCTTTAACCTTGTTTAATATTTTTTGATAGTGGTTTTTAATGCCTGTTGGCTGGTTGATGGATAATTGCTCTCTCAGCGATAAATGTAAATTTATATGTAAGAATGGATTAACCTTACCTTGTTCTGGAAAATAATCTAACTGAATATTGTTAATCAGAGGGTGGTATTCAGGATGCATCTCAATGATTTGTGTGAGTTGCATTTCCAAAGGGTCAAGCACCTTTTTATCTAAGAATTTTTGCCAAGTATTGGCAAGGAATTTTCGTTGTTCTGTTCTATCTTGGGTATAAAGCACTTATAGATTTTTCTCTTCATATTCGCATAGGTCAAGCAAAATGCACTCTGAGCATAATGGCGAACGCGCTTTACAAGTGTAACGACCGTGCAAAATCATCAAGTGATGTGCAGGTACACGATACTCATCGGGAATAAATTTTACTAATTTTTTCTCTACTTCTAATACCGTTTTACCACTGGCGATTGCCGTGCGATTGGCAACACGATAAATATGTGTATCAACAGCAATGGTAGGGTGTCCGAATGCTGTGTTTAAAACCACATTGGCAGTTTTGCGTCCTACACCCGGTAAGGCCTCTAATTCTTTGCGTGTTTCAGGTACTTGAGAATCATATTTATCAATTAAAATTTTACAGGCTTGAATAATATGTTTTGCTTTTGAGTTGAATAAGCCAATTGTTTTAATGGTGTTTCTAACGGTATCTTCGCCTAATTTGTAAATTGTTTCAGGTGTATTAGCAAGAGGGAATAATTCATCAGTTACTTTATTAACGCTTTTATCAGTCGCTTGAGCTGATAGAGTAACTGCCACTAACAATTCAAAAGGTGTTGAGTGATTTAATTCAGTTGTCGGTTCAGGTGTTTTTTTCAATAACCTGCTAAATATATTACTGCGTGTTTCGGCGTTCATTGTTCCTTATTCGTCTTCATCAAGTAGTGGGCATTATACCTAAATTAGGTCAATAGTAAAGCGACACTATAACGGATATCAAGAATGAGTATCTAACCTTTAAAGGTATGGACAATTATCAAGAGAGCATTTTTTATCCGCTTGGTAATTTCTTAAACCCAGTCTCAATTATTTATACAAGCGTTTTTTTCTAAAAAAATGCTTTTGCGTATTCTTCTAATTGTTGCCATAGTTTTTCTTTATTAGGGTGAGCCTGACGCATGGCATTGATAGAGTCATAATATTTATCAATTGACAAGTAACCATTTTCCCCCGCTTGCACACGACCTTGCACCGTTTCAAACCAATCTTCTTGCTCATCTTGGGTTAAGGTGTCGGGATAATTTCTTGCCTTAAAGTGCATCAGCAATGTTGAGAGTTTTTCCTCTTTAAATCTTGGATGAAATGTTTTTAATTTATCAGTACTAAGTGTTTGAATTTGCTCACTAATGCGTCTATCAGCATTATCCATAAAGCCGTCATATAATGATTGATCAACATCAGGCGTTGGCGGGCGTTCTTGGTCGTTACGATATAAATCTTGCACTACTTTGGTAATTTTTTCTTGATTGTTTTTAATAAATTCCAATCGTTGCAGACAGGTGTCCATATTAATTTGCAATTGCTCAACAATCTTAGCATCAAGTTTATAGATATTCGGTACAAACATTGGGCTTTTATTGAACACTAAATCTTTAATTTGCAATCTTTCCATACCTTCTGGCAGTTCTGATTGCTTGGTGAATAATCGTTTTTTTAACGCTTCACCATCCAATTCTAAGAGTATGGAAGGGTCTTGGTCAAGATTAAAGACAATCGCCCTATCATTGTATTCTGGATGATATGCCAGTGCAACTGCCAGCCGTGTACAAGAGAGCGTAGCAGGATACATACCTGAGGTGTGTAACATTGGTTCAAACAGTTTGATTTTTTGCTCAACTGTCTTTTTTTGTCTTAGGCTAAAGGCGTATTCAAATAGTTGTGGTTGCGTGTCTTGAATAATCTTAGCAATAGCAATGGTGGCGCGTACATCCGCTAATGCATCGTGGGCTTCACTGTGTTCAATGCCATTGGCGAGAGAAAGTTGGTCAAGTCTAAAAATAGGTTTGCCATTTTCACCGTGTACCCATTTAAGGCTTGTCTCTTTTTTAAGTGCATAACACAAGCGCACCACATCCAAAATGTCCCAACGCGTATTGCCATTTTTCCAATGCCAAGCATATGGGTCGATAAAATTTCGATACAATGAATAACGGGTAAATTCATCATCAAAACGAATAGAGTTATAGCCTACTGTGCAAGTATCTGGCACAGAAAATTCAGTATTTATTTGCTGCATAAACTGGTGTTCTATTATGCCTTTTTCCGCACAAAGTTGCGGGGTGATGCCTGTTACTGCACAGGCCTCAGGGGAGGGCAGGCAGTCATTAGTTGGCTTGCAGTAAAACATCTTTTCATACAAAATGTTGAGATTTTCATCTGTGCGAATGCCAGCGAATTGAGCAATACGCCCAATTTTTGGATTAATGTCAAAAGTTTCAAAATCATACCAATAAAATGTTTTCATTGTTTGTAAAGCCCTGTCGGTAATATTAGGTTTTATTTTACAAGGCTTACTGGGTTGCTAGAAAGTAAGATTGCAACGAAAAGTCAGAATAGGGCAGTTGAAAAAATTCATAACCTCTATTTTTATGCCACTTCATCCGAAAAAACGACTGCTTGTCTATTGATAGAGTAAAAAGTTTGATTTTACTTATAATGAGATTTTTGCATAATTATGAATAATATCATTTTTAAAAATGGTGTAACTCGTATTTATGCAAAAGGTTTAAAACTTTTTATAATTTAAGGATAATCAACAATGAAAAAAAATAATACTTTCTTTGTCGTTGATTTCAAGTTTGTCTTATGCGACAAATAATTATCAAACAGGAAAAACACAACATTTTTCTTATACTAAGCAGTTGGCAGAAGAGCATTTGTTGGTTAAAGATGCACACGGTAACGATTGAGTAATAAGCACAACGCTAGATTATGAAGAAAAATGCACCAAAATCAATATTTTTAATGCTAAAAAGTTAAGCGATGACCTTATTGCTGTGGCAAAATTACCTTATGTTTTGCCTTTGGGGTTTCACGGAAAATTTATCAATCTTTAGAGACCTTTGCGTAAATATGAATAATCATCAAAAATCCGCTTTTACCAACTTGGTAATTTTTTTTAAACCCAGCCTTTTAGTATATAAAATTTCATTATGCAAAATCGACTTTTAATATCATTACTCATTACACTTATTTTTAATACGCTAATTGCGGTATTGTTGCTTTTATTGCTTGACAATATTAGTTTTGGCTCTTTATTGTTTATTTCACATAGTATTGGACTTAGCGTTTTAGGCGCTAATTCTTTGATATCTTTTGAACAGTATTCAAATAGTATTGTTCAAATTATTTTGCACTCTTTAGCAGGCTTGTTGTTTGGTTTAATGGTGGCATTTATTGGCCATCATTTTATTTTTGGTATTGATTTAACTTATTCGATTATTTTTCCTGCTTTGTTTTTTAGTGTGGTTGCTGTTTTGATTTTTTGGTTATATTTCAGTCGTTTAGACAACCAAGAGGCACTGGATAAAATTAAAAGAAAATTAAGCACTGGTCATAAAAAATTACACTGGATCAAAACAGCTGATAGCAAAGGTAATGTGTTTTTACTCAATGTAAAAGAAATTGAGTATTTTCAAGCACAACAAAAATACACTTGTGTTTACAGTAAAGGTAAGGAATATTTGATTGCTACTGGGATTAAAACGCTGAGTATGCAGTTAGATGTTAATTATTTTTGGCAAATTCATCGTGGTAGCATCGTCAACATAAGTTTTATTAGTCGAGTTTCTAAAAATGAACAGAATAAATTAATGATTTATTTTTCTGATGGTCAAACACTTCCTGTTAGTCGTAATTATTTATATTTATTTAAAAGGATGTAACGAAAAAACCCGGCTAAAAAAGCCGGGTTCTTTAACTCGTAAATTTTGCTTTATCCTAAAACAACATTTGCCGCTTGTGGACCTTTGTCGCCATCTTCTAAATCAAATTCCACTTCTTGACCTTCGTCTAGTGACTTATAACCGTCACCTTGAATAGCGCGAAAGTGAACGAATACATCGTCACCACTTTCTTGTTCAATAAAGCCAAAGCCTTTTTTTGCGTCAAACCATTTGACTTTTCCTGTTGTAGACATACTTGTCTCCTTTTAAAGTATAAAAAAACCACATAAAAACTACTATTTCTATATCGATAAAAAAATATCAAACAAGCGATAAATATATTTTATTGGCGTGCGTTATTATAATGCTAATTTAACGCTTATGTGAATACTTTTAATAAATTTTATTTAACAAGATTTTAAGGTTGTGAATGATTGCTAAAGTGCCATATTTCAATAACCTATAGATTAAATACTATTCTTTATAAGTATTTAAAAAGGAGCGCTTTCTTAAGGTGCAGATTGTAAGTAATGACTGACCTTTAATCAAAATCACAATGCAAAACAGATTTTTTATTGCAAGACCTGTAAAGAATAGGATTTAATTGCTGGTATTGAGACTTTTATACAATAATATGGATGATGAGAAAATTTAATTTTTGCTAATCCTAGTTACTTCTTTAAATTTTATTTTAGTTAAGACTGGTTTAAAAAAATGCTAAGCTGGCGAAAAACACGGTATTGAACTAAGTTGAAATTTTTCTTTGAATTTTCTCAGTAAGAAAAAGTGTTTTTTAAGCCTTTTAAAGAGCACATTCATCAAAAATAAGTGCTGGACAAGTGGCACAAATTTCTCGGTCTAATTCTTTGTAAATATGCTTAATAGCTTGTTTTTTTGTATCAAAAAAGTGCGACATACCAACCTGTTGAATGAAGTGTGATTTGGCAGCAAATTCGTATACAGAAGGCTTTAATCCGACAAAATATAGATTACCGCCGTTCTTAACTAAGCGATTATTTTCTGCAATTAACGCCTCTGTGCCTGCTAAGTCAATAAAGTTAATACCACTGGCGACAATGAGAATATGGTTAATACGCTCATTTTCTGAAATGGTAGCGATGCGTTTTTGAATATGATTAATAGAGCCAAAATAAATTGACATATCAATACGAATAATTTTTAGTTGCGGGCATTGCTTGAGTGGTTTTTCATTGATGTCAATCAACTTCTTTTTTCCGCTAGCTTGAGTTTCATCTAAAGACAAGGTGGGAATAGAAGGTGTGGAAGTTTTGCCAAGAAATAGCACCAACGAAAGTAAAACACCTAAGTAAATAGCAAATTCCAATTCAAGGAAAAGGGTTGCCAAGAAAGTGGTAATTAAAACAGCGGACTCTTCTATGCTAAAACTCAAGGTTTCACGAATATGGTGAAAATCAATGAGGTTATAAGCAACGACAAGAATAACGCCAGCCATCGCAGCAATCGGTAGATAACCCATTAGCGGTGCAATTAATAGCACAATCAACATTAAAATAATTGCCGCAAAGATAGCCGACAATGGAGTTTTTGCACCAGAGGCATAGTTCAATCCTGAGCGTGTAAAAGAGCCAGAGCCAGCGTAACTAGACATAAAACTACCAAATAAATTTGACATCCCTTGACCAATAAATTCTTGATTGGCATGGATGCGTTGGTTAGATTTTGTTGCCACAGCACGACTGATAGAAACTGCTTCAATCAAACCTAATAGAGCAACTGCAAACGCCTCAGGTGCTAGCATTTTAATGGTAGCAAATGAAAAATTTGGCATAGATAAAGGCGGTAAGTGTGCAGGGATTTCACCCACTAATTTAATGTCTGTGGTGAATTCTTTAAAATATAAGGCAAGTATGCTACCGACAACCATACCTAATAATAAATTGGGCAGCTTAGGAAAGAACTTTTTAATTAAAATTGTTGTAATTAAGGTTACTAAACCAATGGTAATAAGATAAAAATTAGCACTACCAGCACCCTGATATAAATCCAGTAAAGTGTGGAGAAAAGACTCACCTTTAGGGACAAAAATACCAGTGATATGCTGTAATTGACTGCTGGCAATTAAAATGGCTGCACCTGCAGTGAAACCAATAACCACAGTATGTGAAACAAAGTTAACCATTGCACCGAGGCGTGCCAAACCAAATGCCAGTTGATAAACACCAGCAAGAAAAGTCAATGTGAGTGTCAAAGAAACAAATTCAGCAGACCCCGGTTCAGCATAATGAGAGATCGCAGAAAAAACCACGATAGAGATTGCAGTAGTCGGGCCTGATACTAAGTGTAGTGATGAGCCAAATAAGGCGGCAATAATAGGAGTAACCATTGCTGTGTATAGCCCATATTCTGGGGGTAGTCCAGCAATAGTAGCAAAAGCGACACCTTGGGGTAAAACAATGACGGCACCTGTTAATCCTGCTATTAAATCTGCTTTAAGAGAGGCTTTAGTAACAAGTTTAAACCAAGTTAAAAAAGGAAAGAAACGCGTAAATACCATTTTATCTTGAAAACTTTGGCTTCCTACTGTTTCTGTCTCCGTTATTTTGCTTGCGATTTGATTTTCTACCGTTACGATCTTTTGAAAACTTCTTGCGACCAAACTTACGCCCTTTATTGCCTTCTGACTTTGAGCCACCTACTTTTGCCGTATTATTTTTATTTGTGAGTTCAACCATATTTAGACGCATACTACAAACTACAGTTTTTTGTAGCATTTCTAAAACTTCTTGCGGCATCTCATTGGGTAAATCAATGGTTGAAAAGTTATCAAAAATTTGAATTGAACCAATATACTCGCTGTCAATATCAGCTTCATTTGCCACTGCACCTAAAATATTACCTGGCTTTACATTGTTATTGTTGCCAACATCAATACGGTAGCGACACATTGGAATTTGTGGATTATCTTTTAAAGGTGATGCTTCAGTTGAAATGATTTTTTCTTCACCTTGGCGTTGTTCTTTGCCAAAACTTTGAGCTTTGTCTGAGATGAGCAACGGTTCCTTACCCTGTGCGATAAATGCTAATGCAGAGGCAGTTTTTAAGGGCTCAATTTCTGGGTTTTCCTCTTGGAATTCAGTTACTAATTTTCCAAATATTTCTAAACTTTGGTTGTTAATTGTTTGCAAAATATTCTCTTTAAATGTCTCAATACGCTTGGCATTAATAATTTTTGCACTAGGCAGTTCAATCGGTTCAATTTTTTGGCGAGTAATGCGTTCAATCGTGCTAAGCATACGCCTTTCACGATGTGAAACAAATAAAATTGCTTTGCCAGAACGACCTGCACGACCAGTGCGACCGATACGATGCACATAAGATTCAGCATCCTGTGGAATGTCATAATTAATCACATGAGAAATGCGTTCAACATCTAAACCGCGTGCCGCCACATCGGTGGCAATAAGAATGTCAATTTTGCCTTTTTTATAGTTGTTGATAATGCGTTCACGCTGGTTTTGAGCAATATCGCCGTTAATAGCAGCAGCGGAAAAACCACGGGCTGAGAGTTTTTCTTCTAACTCAATAGTCATTGTTTTGGTGCGGGTAAAAACAATCATTGCATCAAAAGTGGTTACTTCTAAGATGCGTGTTAATGCATCTAATTTTTGTGCCATATTGCTGACCATCATATAGGATTGTGCAATTGTTGATGCTGTTTCTGTTTTGTTTTTAACCTTAACAATTTTTGGATTGTTTAAAAACTTTTCCGCTACTTTTTTAATTATATTTGGCATTGTGGCTGAAAATAAGGCAATTTGACGCTCTTCTGGAATGCGTTCCATTACCCATTTAATATCGTCAATAAAGCCCATTTTTAACATTTCATCAGCTTCGTCTAGGACGAATGATTTTAAGTTGTCAAGTTTTAAGGTGCCTTTCTTAATATGGTCCATTACCCGACCGGGAGTGCCAACTACAGCGTGAACACCACGCTTAAGTGGGCGTAATTGCACATCATAAGATTGTCCGCCATAAATTGGCAATACATGAAATCCCTTTATGCCGCGTGCATAAGTTTGCACAGCTTCCGCTACTTGAATGGCAAGCTCACGCGTTGGCGCTAAGATAAGTAATTGTGGTGCATTGAGTTTAATATCAATTTTATCAAGTAGTGGCAGGGTAAAAGCGGCAGTTTTGCCTGTGCCCGTTTGTGCTTGACCGATAACATCTTTGCCATCTAATAAATAGGTAATACACTGTTGTTGAATTGGAGAAGGTGTTTCGTAGCCGATTGAATCTAGAACTTTTAAGATTGAATCAGACAAGCCTAAATCGCTAAATTTGACTTGTGGTTTATTATTTTCTTGGATATCGGGCATAAGTTAATTTATGAATAGCATAAAGAAGCCATTATACGCTAATTGTAGATAACATTAGTATTTCATTATATAGTGAACCTTTAAAAAATATCTGACACACTTGGCGAAATGAATAAAATAGTGATATATTCTTAATTTTGTATATAAATGCATCTTTTTTTTTGCCTGATAGATTGTATATTAATTGTGTGATGACTGATTTTAGAAAGCGGGGTCTTATTGTTTTTAGTTATAAAAAACAACATAAGTTATTTTTATTTCGTAAATTATTAGTATAATATTGCACTAATTAATTCATTTACAAAAATTAAGGTCATTTTATGATTAAAGCAAGTATCGAGCGTTTAGCACAGTCTAGTTATTCACCTGGCAAATTATTTTTTGGTTTTTCAATTTGGCTGATTCTTATTCCACCTATTAGTGCTTTTTTTGGCATGCATTATTATGGTTGGTCGCTGGGTATATCAGACCCGATTCGTTTGGATTTCACACAATCACTTATTATTTCTATTTTCTATTTCTTAGCACTTGTTGTTGGTTTTTTTGTTACCGCATTGACTATTAAATGGATGTCTTCTGTGTATGCACCCAAGGCTACTTTGAAAGATGCTTTTGCTGTGGTTACTGTGATTACAACACCGATTATGTTGGGCGGCATAGTGCATTTATATCCTTCTATTTTCTTTCATGTAATTGCACTTTCTCCAATTTTTGCATTGAGTGGATATTTGTTATTTGCCTCTATTCCAATTTTATTAAAAACGGATTATGATCGAGGTATCTTTATGGGTTGTTCGTTGTTTGGTTTTATATCAACTGCTGGCATTTCTTTGTTGGGCATTAGTGCCATCGCTTGGGTTTATGGTATCGGCCCTAATTTAGGAGTTTAATTTTATGAATAAAGATCTTTATTACACGGATTCTGCAACGGTATTTTTAATATTTTGCACGATGATTTGGGCGATTATTGGTATGACTGCTGGCGCTTATTTAGCGTCTGAATTAGTTATGCCATGGCTCAATTTTGATATTGCAGAAATTACTTTTGGGCGTCTTCGTCCATTTCATACTAATGCCGTTATTTTCGGTTTCGGTGGTTCGGCGTTAATTGCAACCGCATTTTACACTGTGCAACGCACCTGCCATGTTCGTCTATTTTCACCAAAATTGGCATGGATTGTAGCGATTGGCTGGCAAATTGGTGTGGCAGTTGGTGTGGCAAGTTTGTTAATGGGTTATACCAGTAGTAAGGAATATGCTGAGTTTGAATGGCCAGTTGATATTGCAGTTGCTATTGTTTGGGTAAGTTTTGCTATCGTATTTTTTGGCACACTTGCTACTAGAAAAATCCGTCCAATTTATGTTTCTAATTGGTTTTATGGGGCATTAATTATTGTGGTGGCAATGCTACACATTGTTAATAATTTAGCAATACCTTATAGTTGGACGCAAGCCTATCCAGTGTATGAAGGGGCACAAGATGCAATTGTGCAGTGGTGGTATGGACATAATGCGGTTGGCTTCTTCTTGACAGCAGGATTTTTAGGTATGTTTTATTACACACTACCAAAACAAGCAGACAAGCCTATTTGGAGCTATCGTCTTTCAGTAATTGCCTTCTGGGCGTTTATTTATACCTATATTTGGGTAGGCCCTCATCATTTGCATTACACTTCTATTCCTGATTGGTTAATGACTGTAGCAATGGTAATGAGTATTATTTTAATCTTACCTTCTTGGGCAACAATGTTGAATGCAGTAATGACCATGAGTGGTGCTTGGGAGAAATTACGCACTGACCCCGGTATGAAGTTTGTGGTGGTGTCAATGATTTTTTATGCTTTATCTACTTTTGAAGGCCCGATGTTGGCAATTAAAAGTGTGAATGTTATTAGTCATTATACTGATTGGACGGTAGGGCATGTGCATTCAGGTGCATTAGGTTGGAATGCCTTTGTTACTTTTGGCACGGTTTATTTCTTAGTACCTAAGTTGTTGGGTGCGTCTGAATTGTATAGTAAGCGTTTGGTAAATATACATTTTTGGTTGGCCTTACTGGGTGTTTTGATTTATATTGTCGCACTATGGGCATCAGGTGTGGCGCAAGGCATTATGAACTTGTCAATTAATGATTATGGGCAACTAAATTATAGCTTTATTGATATTGTTGTTGTAACCATTCCTTATCATTGGATGCGTTTAGCAGGCGGCTTAATGTTCTTATTTGGTGTATTATTAATGGCTTATAATTTGTATCGAACTTATGCTGCGAGTAAGCATAATTTACCAGTCTTGGTGAAAATACCAAAAGTCCATCCAGGCAACGAAATTTAGGAGAGTTTAAATGTTAAAACTACATAGAACTATTGAAAGTAATTCAGCGTTATTAATATTTGGCATTTTAATTGTCTCTTCGATTGGCGGTTTTGTGCAAATCGTGCCAAATTTATTTGACGAATCTTTGCACAAAGGCACAGCGAATGTAAAACCTTATTCTGCCTTGCAATTAACAGGCAGAGATATTTATATTCGTGAAGGTTGCGTGGGTTGTCATTCTCAGCAAATTAGGCCTTTGGTGGCAGAAGTTATGCGTTATGGTGAGGTTTCAGTGTCTGGAGAGCATATTTATGATCGTCCATTTTTATGGGGTTCGAAACGCACAGGACCTGATTTGGCTAGACTAGGTGGTAAATACAGTGATAAATGGCACGAAATTCATTTAAATGATCCGCGTTCAGTAGTGCCTCAATCCATTATGCCTGCTTACCCTTGGTTGACTAAAAACAAGGTTAACTCCAAGGATATTGTTGCCAAGTTGAAATTACTTAAATGGTATGGACATCCTTATACTGATGCAGAAATTAAACAAGCAGAGCAGGCAATTGACGGAAAAACAGAATTGGAAGCAATGATTGCTTATTTACAAGTGTTAGGAACTTTTCGCTAATGTGGCAGTTTATTTTAATTGGTGATATGGTGGCTATGGGATTTATGATTTCTTTGATTATGTGGATGTCTCTGAAACAGAGCAAGGAAGCACAAGATTATTGTATGAATATTCCATTATTTGATGAAGAAATTGTAGGAGACAAGCATGGCTGATTTACCTTTATTGTGGCAAATTGTAGTAACTGGACTCATTATTTTAGGGTTGGTATATTTATTGACACTGGGTATTAGTATCTATTTTAGTAAAGAGTCAGATGTTCACGATGTGAGTTGGGATGGCAATCTAGAAGAAGGGCCTAATCCAGCGCCCGCATGGTGGTTTTGGCTGGGCATTAGTTCGGCAATTTTTGCGATTTTTTATATGATTTTTTATCCAAGTTTTGGTAATTACAAAGGTTTGTTTGAAATGGATAATGCTCAGCGTTACATCGAAAGTAAGGCAGAGATTAAGCGTGATTATTATAAAGAACTTGAGGGATTGGAGCAATCAGATACGGTAACTTTACAATTCAATGCTGATGCAATGAAGCTTGCAAGTAATATTTTTGCACAAAATTGTTCTACTTGTCATAATAAAGATGGCGTAGGTCAGGCAAACTTCCCTGATTTAACGGATGAAGATTGGATTTGGGGTGGTGAACTTGAGCAAATTACTCAGACTATTGCTAATGGTAGAGAGGCAACAATGCCAGCTTGGGGTTCAGTGCTAGGCAAAGAGGGCGTTGATAGTGTTGCAAAGTATGTTAAAAGTGTTGCTGATAATATTTATGATGAGAAAAAGCATGCGGTTGGAAAAGAAAAATATCGTCAGTTTTGTATTGCTTGTCATGGTATTACTTTGCAAGGTAATCCAATTTTTGGTGCACCCAATCTTGGCGATAGTGTTTGGATGTATGGTGGTGATTTGGAATCAATCAAACAATCGATTGCTTCTGGCAGAAAAGGTGTAATGCCAGCACATAAAGATAGGCTTACACCACTACAAATAAAATTATTGGCTGCTTGGTTGAAGCGTAATAACTAAGCCCCTAGAGTAAATAATTATTGATACTTTTTAGCGTCAATAATTTTAGCAAATGGGGTGGACTGGTATTTTATTTAGATTGTCTATAGATATTTTCTTAAATAGCACTCTATCTTCAAATCTAGTGTGCGTTTTAAGTAGTTCTCCGAACTCTAATAGATTGCTTGCATTGATGCTTTTTGCTAAGTTTAATAAGCGTTTGTGTTCATCAATTATTCGTTGACAATCTCGTTGATTATGTTGTTTAAGTAAGGGCAAAATATGTTGTTCTTCAAAAATAAAATGATTTGAAAAATCTCGTTCAAAGGTTTCTATTATTAATTGACATATTGCAGTTTCATTGCCTAACTTTTTTGCATTAATTGCCTTGTTGGCTAGTGATAACGACAAATGATGTTCTTTTGTTAATGTTATTAATTGTTTGGGTATTTTCATTTTTTGTTATCCAAATGAGCCATCAATTCTTTTTTGAAAAAACATTTTTCCGTATATAAAGACAAACAAACCAAAGGCAATAATCCACAATAGTTGAGAAATGATGATAAATTGAGGGTAATACTCACCCCAAAATAAGACAGCAATCACTCTAAAGGCAAACACCAAGACTAACATAGTAAAAATAACTCCCAGCATTTTTGGCGGTGAGAAGACATTTCTACCTGTATGACCAAGGCTAACTCTACTCATCATACTGAGTGTTATAAGCCCAATAGCGATAGCAAAACTGTGTGTTATCGTATTTTGTGGCAAGGTTATAAAATAATCAATAATGATTAATAAAAATGCAAAGTTTATCATGCCATAAGCAACATATAAGCCCCAAATTAACGGTTTTCTCCAAATCTCATGACAGTACCAATAGAACATTCTAATGCTGTGAATAACAAATAAAAACAACGCACTAATTTGTGTTATATATGTTTTAAAGAAGATATTGTCAATAGCAAAAATAACAAATAAAACCAAACTACTTAGGTCTAAAAATTTGAAATTTTTTAATTGAATATTGGCAGACACAGCATTTTCAATAAAAAATGGAATTAATCTTCGTATCATCATCAAGATGAGTGCAACCACAGTATAAAAAGCAATATAAATACCTAAATACTGCCCATTTTCCATATAACCTAAAGCACCAATATAAAACAAAATATCGGCAATAACAAAAGTCAATAATTTAAAAACGATGGGTAAATTTTGCCAGTTTTTGGCTTTAATAATAGGTATGGCTATAAACAACAAAGAAAAGAGTAGAAATGCCAAATCAGCAATCAGTTGATACCAAATATAATCATACCCTACTACAGATAGCACTCTGGCTATTAACCATGCCACACCTAAAGACAACAATGGATAGCCGTTAATTGTTTTAAGCTTCGTCCAGTTTTGTGTTGCAGTTAATAAAAAACCCACAATAACGGCCATCGTATAGCCAAAAATCATCTCATGCGCATGCCAATAATATGTGTTAAATTCAACATTAATTGCCTGAGTAAAAAATAATAACCAAGCCAACATTAGAAACGATGACCCCAATCCAGCAGCAAAAAATAAAACTCTAAAGCCTGATCTTAGAAAAGCAGGCATTTTGCTTTTGTTTTCTCTTAAATTAATCATATTTTCTACATCCTATCGCCACTTAATTGAACAGCCCATTGATGGGATTTGTTTTATTGGTCCTTGCCCAATAGTGGCGACTTGATGCATTGCATCAAACAAGTCCCGCTTAACATCTGCAGAGGCAGATTCTTTGCGTGATGCATCTAATCGACCACGATATTGTAAGACTAAATCGGCATTGTAACCAAAGAAATCAGGCGTACAAACTGCACCATAAGCTTGTGCCACTTCTTGAGTTTCATCAATCAAATAAGGAAATGGAAAATCCATTTCCTTAGCAATTTTTTGCATATTTTCAAAAGAGTCCGCCTCATATTCCTCTGGGTTGTTAGACATAATAGCCACTGCATTAAGTCCTAATGCCTGTAATTCTTTGGTGTCTCTGACAATGCGTTTAATGATGGCTTTAACATACGGACAATGATTGCAAATAAACATTATCAATAGTCCATTTTCACCTTTGCAACTTTCTAAACTGTGTATTTTCCCATCCACACCCTTAAGGTTAAAATTAATCGCTGGTGCGTTAAAGTTACAGATTGGAGTTTCAGTGCTAACCATAATTATTTCCCTTTAAGGTTTGAGTAATGTTTGTATTATATGACCTGCCATCATTAAACCAAAAATATTTGGCATATAAGAAATTGCACCATTAACTGCTCTGGGTCTGCCAGCAGGTGCAGTCTCAGTGGCAGCAACGGCTTGATGTGGCAATGCTTTAATTGGTATTTCGGTAGAATGCACCACAGAAAATTTGAGTGTAGCATGGATACGCCTGAGTTGTTTGCGCATTTCCCTCGCTAAAGCACAATTTTCAGTTTTATCCATTCGTGAGATTTTTACCTTAGTTGGGTCCAATCGTCCACCAGCACCCATACTGGAAATAATCGGCTTACCAGATTGATTGCAACTGTCAATTAACACAGTTTTATAAGCAATGGAATCGATACAATCAGCAACAAAATCTACCTCTTGTTGAATGGCAATAGCCTGCGCCTTGTCCCTATCAATAAATTCGTTGCGTTTGATAATTACAGTGTCAGGATTAATATCGTGCAATCTATCTGCCAAGACATCCACCTTGTATTTTCCCAATGTTGAATTTAGGGCAATCAATTGTCGATTAAGGTCGGTATTTTCCACGCTGTCAAAATCCACCAAAGTCAATGCCCCAATACCTGCACGACACAAGGATTCAGCACAAGCACCACCCACTCCGCCGAGCCCTACAATTAGAATGTGTGACTCAGCCAAGCGTGCCAAACCTTGTTGGCCAAGTAATATTTCTGTGCGTGCACAACTACCACTCATTATTATCTTTCCTCAAGTCCAAATAATTTAATGGCATTATTATCACATTGTTCTATTAATTTTTCTACTGATATTTGTTTTAATTCAGCACAACATTGAGCAACAAGGGGTAAATCCTGTGGATTGCCATCATCAGTTTCGATTAACAGCGATGTGAGCGGTAGATTTTGCACAAGACTGCGTAAGCGGGTAGATTTTTGGTCAATTATTTGCACACCAAAACCTAAATAAAACCCCATTTTTATCAAGGTGTTTGCTTGTTGTTCGCTACCAGAAAATCCATGAATTTCACCCTTTACTTTAGGGTATTTTCTGAGTAAAAAAATCACATCCTCGGTGGATTTGACTGCATGAATAATCACAGGTAAATTGTATTTTTGTGCCATTTCCAATTGAGATACAAAGAAATGCAGTTGTTGTTTTTTGTTAATGTCCCTAATATAATCCAATCCACATTCGCCAATTGCAACAGGATTATTACACTTAATTAAATATTCCAAGTTGTTTAAATCTTGTTGCTGGTGATGTGCCACCATCCATGGATGAATACCCAGTGCAAAATATGGATACATTTGCACATCTGTCCAATTTTGACTACCAATACTTGGCACAATAGCGACTGCGTTTTCAGCAATTTCTCTTGCTTCGTCAAAATCAAGATGTGCATGTGAGTTGATCATAGTCAATATGATACTTTATGAGAGCATTGCACAGTAAATAAAAAAACTTCCATATGTCCTTTTGATTTAAAAAAAGTTTTACCCAAAAACTTCTACAGACAATAAAAAACCTCCGTTAGGAGGTTTTTTATCATATATCAGAATATTTTTACATATAAAGATTATGGTTTGAGCCATCACATTCATCAAAATAAGTAGCTGCACCTGCAAATTCAACACCATCAATGAAGTCATCTTTGCTGTAGCCAAATAAATCAACGGTCATTTCACAAGCGATAAATTTAACATCAAACTCTTGACACATAGAGCGTAATTCGTTTAATGTGGCAACGCCATTTTTCTTCATGGTTTTTTTCATTAAGTAAGTTGCCAAGTGTTCTGTGAATGGTAAAGACCAAAGTATATTCGGAATTTTAGGACCAAAATCAATTTTTTGTAGCCATTTTGGACCCATAGGCATTTTCATCGGCATGGCAGGATTTCCCATAGGAGAGACGCGTAATTTAGAGGTATCTTTTAATAAAAGATTAAGCCCGTAAAAGGTAAAGAATATAGTAACTTCTTTATCCATTGCAACACCAGTAGAAGCAATAATAAAAGGCGGGAAAGCCCAATCAAAAGTGCCTTTAGTTGCGATAATAGTCATTTTTTTGCTTTCTGACATGGTGCTCTCCTATGAAATAATGAGTTTAAGCTTTTTCGATAGTAAAAATATATTTACCACCTTCTTCTGCTGTTGAAACAAGCTTGTTACCTGTTTGGTTACAAAAGGCTTCAATGTCTTTTACTGAACCAGCATCGGTTGAAATTACATCCAATATTTTACCAGAATCCATTTTTGATAGCGCTTTCTTGGTTTTTAAAATTGGTAATGGGCAGTTTAAGCCCGATGCGTCTAAAGTTTCGTCAGCCATTTTGATACTCCTTATAGTTTATTATTAAATTAAATGCATATTAGAAAAGACTTCCAATATGTCCAAGCATTTTATCTTATACAAGGTTGAATAGTCAAATATAATATACCTATGAATAAGAATTTTCTTTTGATGTTGTTTTTAATCCCATTTTTTGCCTTTGCACTTAGTGTTCCAGGGTTTCAACTTTTGGAATCTTTGGATGAAAAAAAGCAAGGTAGAGAGTTTTTACAATTAATTTGGGATACAAATTTGGTTATTTCTGATATTGAAGCAGCTACTTATTTAGAAAAATTGGGTCATAGTTTGGTTACTTATAGTAGAAACCCACGCAAACACTTTGGATTCTTTTTTTTAGAAGACAATAGTATTAATGCATTTGCAGGTCCGTATGGCTATATTGGCGTGCATACGGGTATGCTGTTGAGTTCAGATTCTGAATCTGAATTAGCGGGCGTACTTTCGCATGAAATATCACATGTTACTCAAAATCACTTGGTGCGATTTTCTGAAAAAGTAGAGAAGCAAAATTATTTATTATTAGCAAGTGCTGTAGCGGCAGTATTGGTTAATAATGGGCAGGCATCGGAGGCTATTCTTACTTCTACCATTGCAGGTACTTTGCAGAAAAATATTAATTTTACTCGTGAGCATGAATGGGAGGCAGACCGAATTGGTGCAGAAATGTTGCAGAAATCTGGATTTGACCCACAGGGTATGGCGAATTTCTTTAAAAAATTAAAGGACAGTAACAATGCTCAGGAGTTTTTACAATCTCATCCACTCAGTATTAATCGTATTGCTGATAGTTTGCAGCGTTCGGCTCGTGCCCCAGATGTTAGTAAAAAAAGTTCTTTTGAATATACAACGATTAGGGCTAAATTATATTACCAAAAAAATCAGCAGATTGAATTACAAAAAGATAAGGAGATTACTTATTATATGCAAGCGTATCAGGCATTTGATAAACAAAATTATCAAAGTGCCAAACGCTATGTAGATAAATTATTGCTACTCAATAGCAACAAATCTAGTAATATTTTGGCAGGGCGTATTGCTGCAAAATTAGGCGATATTGCGTTGGCACAGCAATATTTTAATAAGAATCATGGTATTGAAGAAGATGAGGCAAGTATTTATTATGCCGCTAAAGCATATTTGGATAATCAAAAAATTCGTTCAGGCATTGCAATTTTAAAACCTTTTTTGCGTGTTAACCACGGCAGTTATGGGTCTTATAAATTGTTGGCATTGTTGTATTTAAAACAAGGCAATACTGGGCGATCACACATTCAAAGCGCCAAAGCCTTAGTTACGCAAGGCAAGTTTGATAAGGCGATTGGACATTATCAGCGTGCAAAAGCATTGGCCAGTTCCCAAGATTTATACGATATTATTGGTGCCAATATTGGTCGCTTACAACAGACGCTAGATTTGTATAAAAATTAAGCCGTTACCACGCGAACACCATTAGGTGTGCCGAGTAGCAAAACATCTGCAGGGCTGTTAGCAAATAAGCCATTGGTAACCACTCCAACAATACTATTTAACTCAGTTTCTAAGTCTTTTGGATTGGTGATTTTTAACTCACTTACATCTAAAATTAGGTTGCCATTATCGGTGGTGAATTCCCTGAGTTTTACCGTGCCACCAATTCTTTTGCTAATTTCACGACTGACATAATTTGCACTCATTGGGATGACTTCCACGGGAAGTGGGAATTGACCCATGACACTAACTAGTTTGGATTCATCGGCGATACAAATAAATTTATCTGCTACTGCAGCCACAATTTTTTCACGCGTCAACGCACCGCCACCTCCTTTAATAAGGTTAAGTCCATCGTCCGATTCATCAGCACCATCAATATAAACTGATAATTTTTCCACATCATTTAAATTAAATACTTCAATGCCGTGTGATTGTAATCGTTGTGCTGTTGCCTCAGAACTGGCAACTGTGCCTTTTATTTTGTCTTTTATTGTTGCTAAGGCATCAATAAAAAAATTAGCCGTTGAACCTGTGCCAACACCTATAATAGTATCTTCAACGACATAGTTTAATGCTTCAGTGGCTACCGCTTGTTTCATTTCATCTTGTGTCATGATATTCCTTAATAAATTAATTGTTAAATATTATACTATGAGAAAAATAATCTTAGCCAGCAACAATCAGGGAAAAATTAAAGAATTTAATTTTATGCTCAAAGGCGTTTATGAAGTTGTATCTATGGGCGATATGGGCGTTAAAGAAGTGCCTGAAACAGGATTGACTTTTGTGGAAAATGCGCTAATTAAAGCGCGTAATGCCTCTGAGCAATCAGATCTACCAGCCTTAGCGGATGATTCTGGTTTGAATGTAGCATCATTAAATGGAGATCCGGGGATTTATTCAGCACGATATAGTGGCGGTAACGATGAGCAAAATATTGATAAGTTGCTGAAAAATATGGACGGCATTAAAAATAGAACTGCCTATTTTTATTGTGCCATCGTTTTTGTTGAGCATGCTAACGACCCCACGCCTGTTATTGCTATTGGCAAATGGCAGGGTGAAATTTTAGAGCAAAGACAAGGCAAAAATGGCTTTGGCTATGATGCCGTTTTCTACCTACCTACTTTAAAAAAATCTTCGGCAGAACTAGAAGTATCTGTGAAAAATATCATTTCACATCGTGCCTTAGCCATGCAAGATTTGCTTGCAAAACTATGACTTTGCCCCCACTTTCACTTTATATTCACTATCCTTGGTGTGTGAAAAAATGTCCCTATTGTGATTTTAATTCGCACCAGCAACAAGGGGATAACGACAAGGCTTATATGCAAGCTGTGTTAGCAGATTTGGACAATCAATTACAAGAAAACTTGGTGCAAGGGCGAGAAATTCAAACGATTTTTATTGGCGGTGGCACACCCAGTTTATGCACCATTGAAGCGATGGAAATATTGTTTTCAGGATTGCAAAAAAAGTTAGTTTTTGCTAAAGATATTGAAATCACGCTAGAAGCCAATCCTGGGGCGAGTGACAAGGGAAAATTTAGTGCTTTTAGGGCAATGGGTATCAATCGTTTGTCAATTGGCGTGCAATCTTTTAATAACACACATTTACAAAATTTAGGCAGAATACATTCCGCACAACAAGCTATTGAAGCGGTGCAAGGGGCACAGGCGTGTGGTTTTGACAATATTAATATTGACCTGATGTTTGGTTTTGAAAATCAAAGTGTTACCGAATGTTTGAGTGATGTAAAGCAAGCCATTGAACTCAATCCAGCACACCTTTCTTTTTATCAACTTACTATTGAACCGAATACTTTTTTTGCCAAATATCCACCAACACTTTCACAAGAAACGAATTGGGAAATGCAAGAACAAACGCACCAATTATTAACACAAGCAGGGTTTCCTCAATATGAAATTTCGGCATTTTCACAGCGACCTGCAAAACACAATCTGAATTATTGGCAATTTGGTGATTATTTAGGGATTGGTGCTGGTGCACACGGAAAAATCACCAAGAATGATAAAATTATCCGCACTCTACAATCAAAATCACCGATGGATTTTATGCGAAATAACCAACATAAGATGACTCCTGTGCGGCAACCCAGTTTTGAATTTATGTTAAATGCGTTAAGGTTGAAAGCAGGATTTGAACCTAATTTATTTATGCAAAGAACAGGGTTGGCACTTGATAATATCAAAGTGCCGTTACAAAAAGCCTTTGATTTAGGGCTATTGGAGCAAAAAGGTAATATTAGGGCGACAGAAAAAGGCTTTGATTTTTTAAATGATTTGCAACAGATTTTTTTATAATAAATTGAGACCTTTGCATAAATATGAATAATCATCAAAAATTGAATTCTGCTAATCATCCATATTTATGTAAAGGTCTCAAATTAATATTTTGCTAAAGTCTCAGCATTCATTTAAACCTATTTCCCCCAAGTATCACGCAGACTGACTGTTTTATTGAATACCAAATCTTCAGTTTGACTGTCTCTACAAAAATAGCCTTCACGCTCAAATTGATAAGCCTGATCAGGTTTGGCATTTTGCATACTTGGCTCAACGATGCCATAAGTAGTTACCAAAGATTCTGGATTGAGCAACTGCTCAAAGTGGTCATTTTTACCTGGATTTTCAAGGGTGAACAATCTATCATATAATCTGAACTCTGCTCTGAGTGCTTTACTGGCTTCAACAAAATGAATAACCCCTTTTACTTTGCGACCATCAGTTGGGTTTTTGCCCAAAGTGTCTGGGTCATAAGTGGCATATACGGTGGTTATATTGCCATCAAAATCGGTGTCAAAAGTGGTGGCATTAATGACATAAGCGTTACGCAAGCGCACTTCTTTGTCAATGGCTAGGCGTTTAAATTTCTTATTCGGCGCTATTTCTTCAAAATCTGCTCTGTCAATATACAATTCTTTAGAAAAGAAAATTTCACGCTTACCCATATCTTCATTTTGTGGATGAATGGGTGCTTGAAGCGTTTCAATTTTCCCTTCAGGATAGTTTTCAATGATGATTTTAATGGGGTTAATCACGCCCATGGTGCGAGGTGCGATAATATTAAGGTCATCGCGTATAGAGGCTTCTAAAATTGCCATATCGGTCATACTATCTACTTTTGAAATGCCAATTTTATCGACAAAATCACGAATACTAGCGGCGGTATAACCACGACGACGCAAACCTGAAAGTGTTGGCATGCGTGGGTCATCCCAGCCAGATACTAAATTATGCTCCACCAATTGTTGCAATTTTCGCTTGCTCATTACTGTATATTCAAGGTTTAAGCGTGAAAATTCATATTGATGTGGGCGATTTGGTTTATTGAAATCGTCTAAATTTTCCAATATCCAGTTATATAAACGACGATTGTCTTGAAATTCTAATGTGCAAAGTGAATGGGTAACCCCTTCAATCGCATCTGAAATACAATGGGCAAAATCATACATTGGATAAATACGCCATTCGTTACCAGTCTGATGATGCTTATCAAAACGAATGCGATACAGTGCTGGGTCACGCATACACATAAATGATGATGACATATCAACTTTGGCACGCAATACGCACTCCCCTTCAGAGAATTTACCTTCTTTCATTTTTGCAAGCAAAGCTAAGTTTTCTGCTTTTGGCGTGTTACGATAAGGGCTATTTTCCCCCGCTTCTTTGAGCGTGCCACGATAAGTGCGTGTCTCTTCTGCATCTAAAAAGCACACATACGCCAAATCTTTGTTAATGAGTTCAATCGCATATTCATAAAATTTTGGAAAGTAATTAGAACTGTATCGAATTTCACCATCCCAATCAAAACCTAGCCACTTCACATCATTTTTGATAGAATCAACAAACGCCAAATCTTCTTTGGTAGGATTGGTGTCATCAAAACGCAAATTACATTGACCGTTATAGTCTTTTGCCAAAGTAAAATTAAGGCAAATAGATTTTGCGTGACCAATATGCAAATAGCCATTTGGCTCAGGCGGAAAACGCGTTTGGATAGATTCGTGTAAATTTGATGCCAAATCATCATTAATTTGATGGCGAATAAAATTTATTACGGGTTTGTCGTTTGATGTGTTGTTACTCATAGGTGCTAAATTATAGCGTGATAGTAATAATAGTGGGGCAATCTGACCGAATAAATATATTGAGAGACCTTATTGAGATTTATGCAAAGTTAAAAATTCATATATTTGCTGGTGGTGGATATATAATAAGTCAATGAAATATAACAAAAACTTTTACCAAATCCATTCTAATGACGATATTTTTCAGCGTATTAAAGGCGAGCGTGCGACAGTTGGTTATTATGATTTGCCTTATCAAGATACCAGTAATATTAAGGCGTATGTTGAGACGGTTATACAGCGGCACATTGTTGTTTTAGGCATTGGCGGGTCAAGTTTGGGTGCTAAGGCAATTTATGAATTTTTACTGCCATCAAATCATTATCAAAAGGATTTGGTTTTTTTAGAGACGGTTGACCCGCTTAAAATCAATCATTGTTTGACCAAATTTGATATTAAAAATGCACATTTTGTGGTGATTTCAAAATCAGGTAATACTATTGAAACCATCAGTTTATTTAAGTATTTAAGAACCTTGGTTGAGATTAATAGCGATAATTGCACCATTATTTCCGAGGCACAAACTGGATTAACCAAGTTTGCTCAGGACAATCAAATTACCACCTTTGAATTGTCTGAGAATATTGGCGGGCGTTTTTCAGTTTTTAGCGTAGTCGGTTTAGTGCCACTTGCGATGGTGGGTGTAGATATTGACAATCTGCTGAATGGTGCTAAGCGTGTATCGGATAGTTTTTTTATACAAAAAGATTATTATCAGCCGATTATTAGCAAAGCACGATTTTTGGTGGAAAATAAAGGGCGTTTTAATATTAATGCGATTTTTTCTTATTCCTCAGCACTTGAAGGCTTTAATAAATGGTATGTGCAGCTTTGGGCAGAGAGTTTGGGCAAACTTAATATTAACAAAACCCGACAAGCACTCACGCCAATTGCCTTAATTGGCCCTATTGACCAGCACAGTTTTTTGCAACTTATTATTGACGGCGTGCGTGATAAAACCGTTACTTTTATTAAAATTGCCGATTTGAAGGACGACACCATTATTCCAAAATCTGACGCAACTCTAGGTTTAGAATATGCCGAAGGGCTGAGTTTTAACGACCTTTTGAATAAGCAAGCTGATGCCACTATTCAATCTGTTGAAGACCAAAAAGACATCCCCTGTGATGTAATTACAGTCTCCACAGTGGATGAGTATAATATTGCCAAATTGATGTTCAGTTATCAATTATTGGTTTCCACTATCGGGCAATTCTTGCAAATTAACACTTACAATCAGCCGGGTGTGGAAAAAGGTAAAGTCATTCTCAAAGAAAGTTTAAAGGGTTAATAATGTGTGTTATCAATAAATGTCTTTTCCCAGTTGCAGGTTATGGCACACGATTTTTGCCCGCCACTAAAGCCATTCCTAAGGAAATGTTGCCCATTCTCACCAAGCCACTGATTCAATACGGCGTAGAAGAAGCGATGAGTGCAGGTATTAGCACAATGGCAATGGTAACGAGTAAGCACAAGCAGGCAATTAAGGCACATTTTCAACCACATCCAGAGATTGAAGCCAGTATCCAAGGCACACCTAAATCGCCTTTACTGGATGAAGTGAATCACATTATCAAGCAATGTAATTTTACTTATATTGAACAACAGCAAATGCAAGGCTTGGGGCATGCCATTTACACAGGGAAGGCGTTAATCGGTCACGAATCATTTGCAGTAATTTTGCCTGATGATTTATGCACCAATGATGGCGATTCAGTGTTGTTACAAATGACCAAATTACACGCCCAACACCCCGATTGTTGCATTGTAGCAATTGAAGCAGTGCCAATGGATTCGGTGGATAAATACGGTGTGATTGATGGTGAATTATTACCAGGTTCAAAAAACGCCTATCGTGTGCATAATATGGTGGAAAAACCCACCCCAGCAGAAGCACCAACTAACTTATCTATCGTGGGTCGTTATATTCTCACATATGAGATTTTTGCAGCGTTAGAAAGCACTCAACCTGATAAAAATGGCGAAATTCAAATCACTGACGCACTATTAACACTTGCCAAACAAGGCAAAGTCATCGCTTATCAATTCCAAGGTACACGCTTTGACTGTGGTAGCGTTAAAGGTTTTGTGGAAGCAAATACGCTTTTTGCATCGAAAACCCTTTTTTAATAGGTGAAAGGGTGGGGACAGGCACTAAATGGTGAAATTAAGACAATTGAGAATAAGAATGTTAGCGGTATTTTTGTTTGCAAATTGTGTAAATAAAGACAATGCACAGAATTTTAACTCTACAAAACATCAACTTATCTGATAATGCAATGTTATGGCTTGATGATAAAAATTGGATACGGATGAATTGCACTTATAACACCTATTAAATGAAGCAATTAAATCGTTTTATTTTGATTTTTGTGTATTTAAAAATTATGTAAGGACCTCATTGGATTAATATCAGTAGATAACTAACATTCTAGTTCAAAAATGATTATAATAGTCCGATTATTTTGTATGAAGATGGATTTTATGAAAACATTTAGCGCTAAGGCACATGAGGTAAAAAGAGACTGGTTATTAGTTGACGCTAATGGCAAAACATTGGGTCGTTTAGCAACAGCAGTCGCTTCTCGTCTTCGTGGAAAGCACAAAGCTGAATTTACACCGCATACAGATACAGGTGATTACATCGTTATTATCAATGCTGAAAAGGTCAAAGTAACAGGTAAGAAATTTGATGATAAAATGTATTACCACCACACAGGTTATGTGGGTAATTTAAAATCAATTGCGTTTAAAGATTTACAAGCAAAGAAACCTGAAGAGATTATCAATAAGGCAGTGAGAGGTATGTTGCCAAAGGGTCCTTTAGGAAGAGATATGTTTAGAAAAATGAAGGTATTTGTAGGTGCTGAACATACGCATGAGGCGCAACAACCTCAACTTTTAGAGATTTAATTTAAGGTATAAAGAAAATTATGGCAAAGACAGAAACATTTTATGCAACAGGCAGAAGAAAAACTTCAGTAGCTCGTGTTTATATGACAAAAGGTAAGGGTGTATTTACCGTTAATAAGCGTCCGATGAGTGAATATTTTGGTCGTGAAACTTCTTCAATGATTATTAACCAACCGCTAGACACAGTTGAGATGAGAGACAAGTTTGATTTCAACATCATTGTTAAAGGTGGTGGTGATACTGGGCAGGCGGGTGCAATTCGTTTAGGTGTTACTCGTGCGTTGATGGAATATAATAACGACTTGAGACCTGATTTGCGTAAAGCAGGCTTTGTTACTCGTGATGCAAGAATTGTTGAGCGTAAGAAAGTAGGTCATAAGAAAGCGCGTAAGAGTGAGCAGTATTCAAAGCGTTAATTTCAATCCAAATAATGATAAAAAACCCGCAATTTGCGGGTTTTTTAATGTCTGTTATTTTAGTGAGGCCTTTGCATAAATATGAATAATCATTAAAAATCCACTTTTTACCAATTTGACAAAAATTGAATTCTGTTAATCATCCATATTTATGCAAAGGCCTCTTTAGTGATAAGATTTTGTTATTTTTGAAAATGCTATTAGTCAAATCGGGTTAAATTATTTTGTCTAATAATTCTTTGCACCAATTCAATATATTCATAACCAGCTAACGAGTATTTATTCAGCCCTTCAGAAAGGCTTTTTCCTGTGATTCTAAGATTGTGTATACGCTTATAAGCCCTAATTTCCCTGAGTAATTTATAGGCACGGTTGCGGTTGATATTCAACAGATAATATTCAATTGATTTGCTGGTTGATGCGAATTTTTTTATTTCGTGTTTAGCATTTTTATTGCGATTTTTAGGGACGGTACCACAGCCTTTTGTAAAACACCAGATACCAAAATAATTATTTGATTCTCTGGCAAATCGTGATCGCCCCCAATTAGATTCAATCGCCGCTTGTGCTAATATCAAAGAAGCAGGAATGATATCTACCATAGTTAATAATATTTGTTTGTTTGTGTTCTTAAGGTGGTATTTTTTGGCTAATTTTTTTATCTGTAATTCGCTCAACTGATTGTTTTTAATGAGTAAACGAGTTTTTCTAATTTTTTTCTCCTCTTCTTTCACCAACGGTAGCAAGTATTTAAAAAAATTAATTTTCATTTCCTGAACATTTTTGACTTCATTAAAATTTGGTGCACTTAATGAGCTAGTCCGTGAAGTTACATATATTAAAATAACACAAATTATAGCAAAAAGTACCAATAATATTTTAATAGAATTCTTCATATTTTAAACCGTTCACAAGATGCAGAAATAACCTCTATTGTAAACATTTTTTCAATGGGCAAATGAAGTAAATGAGATTTAATGGCTCTAATTACACCTGCATGAGCGACGATTAATACTGATTGCACAGCGTTATCCTGTGTTATTTGCGTAAATACATCCAGAACTCGGGCTTGAAAGGCATACAAATTTTCTGCACCTGATGGCTGGTTATCTACTGGGTTTTGTTTGAATTGGTCAACCGTTTGTTGCCCGATTTGTTGGGCATTTTTACCTTGCCAATTACCAAACCCTATTTCTTTTAATGATTCAAATATTTGCATTTCTATGTGCAATGTTTGCGATAAATGTTGAGCGAATGCTTGGCAGCGAATCATAGGTGAAGTGGCAATAAAATCCCAGTGTTTGTTGAGGGTTGATGCTTGCATTTGTTGCCAGCCCTTTTTAGTTAAAGGGTCATCAAGCAGATTGCCACGATATAGGCGACCGCCCTCAGGCTCTCCATGTCTGAGTAAATCAAGTGTCATTCGTTAATTTGCACTCTTGACATTAAATAATTTACCGCTTCAGTTGGCGTTGCTTGGTTTTGGATAACTTGATTAACTTGTTCACAAATTGGCATTTCAATGTGATGTTTTTGAGCAATTGACAAGACCAGTTCTAAAGTATTTAACCCTTCAACAGTTGCATTAATATGATTTAATGCTTGCTCAACGCTTTGATTGTTTGCCAATGCTTTACCAAAACGACGATTTCTTGACAAGTCATCAGAGCAAGTAAGCACCAAATCGCCCAATCCCGACAAACCGTTAAAAGTAGTAATATTTGCACCCAATGCCACACCCAAACGAACCATTTCTGCCAATCCTCGGGTAATGAGTGCCGCCTGAGTATTGGCACCATAACCCAGACCTGAGGCAATGCCAGCGGCAATTGCCAAAATATTTTTTATTGAGCCACCCACTTCTACACCAATAACATCATCGTTGGTGTAAGCCCTTAGTGTGTTGGTGTGCAATGCTTGTGCCCAATAGTCCCGAGTTTTTTTATCTTTTGAAGCAACAGCAAGTGCACTAGGTTTGTGACTGGCTACCTCAACAGCAAAACTAGGTCCTGAAATGACACAACTCGGATGTTTGTTTAAAATTGATTCAAAACTTTCATGCAAAAAACATTGCCCATCGGTATCAAAGCCTTTGGTTACCCAAGCCACAGGCTGATGGTTTGTTAGCAAAGGTTGCAACGCTTTCAGTGTCGCCATAAAGCCATAACTTGGCACAGCAATTAAAACACTGTGGGCATCTTGCACGCAGGATAAGTCAAAAGTGAGTTTTATATTTGGTGCATAATCTATAGATAGAGCAGGGTGCCTTGGTTGCAATACAGTAACTTCTTTTTGTGTGTGAGTATGCAAATAGACAGTATCAAAGTTATCTGCTAATGCAATTGACAATGCACTTCCCCAAGCACCAGCGCCAATAATACTGAGATTTTTATTCATTACTGATTAACAATTTCATTTAATCTTCCAGATTGGTCGGCAGCGGACAGGTCGTCAAAACCGCCTATATGAGTGTCATTGATGAATATTTGTGGCACAGTGCTTCTACCAGTTTTTTCCATCAATTCATCCCAATCATTACGGTCTTGGACATATTGTTTTTTGAAGGGAATGCCACGACGCTCTAATAATTGGTAAGCTCTTTGACAAAATGGACATGTGTCAGAACAATAAATAATATTCTTTTTCATAACAATCTTTATTTGGCTTTTATTGGTAAATTTGCTTTTTTCCAAGCCAAGATTCCCCCTTTTAAATTGTAAACTTGTTCAAATCCATTGCGTGTTAATAATCCTGAAATGTGTGCTGAACGCGAGCCACTACGGCAATAGACCAGCACTTTTTTGCTGTTATCTAAAGTATCAAGTTTGTTTTTGACTTGACTCAGTGGAATATGAACAGCATTCTCAATATAACCTTCTTTTTTGCGTTCTTTAACTTCGCGCACATCTAAAATAATTAAATTTTTCTCATCCATTAGCGTTACTGCATTATTAACTTCTATATTTTCATATTTTTTTAATTTATCAGCAATAATATTGCCAATTAATAAAGCAATTAAAATAAACAGCGTGACGGTGGTAAAAATTTGATCGTCATTCAATAAAAATTCCAATAGTTCCATTTCTTATTTCCTCGTTAAAAAATTGTTTAGCATATCATGACCTTGTTCGGTCAAAATAGATTCTGGGTGAAATTGCACTCCTTCAATTGCCATTTCTTTATGCCGAATACCCATAATTTCATCCATTTCCCCTTGCTCATCCTCAGTCCAAGCGGTAATTTCAAAGCAATCAGGCAAACTGAGTTGTTCAGCAACCAATGAATGGTAGCGAGTAGCGTTTAAGGGATTTTTTAATTCAAAAAACACACCTTTGCTGGTGTGGTGTATTGGTGATATTTTGCCGTGCATAATTTTTTTAGCACCAATAATTTTGCCACCAAAAGCCTGAGCCATTGCCTGAAAGCCAAGACATACGCCAAGCATTGGAATTTTGCCAGAAAAATATTCAATCACTTTAATTGAAATTCCCGCCTCGTTAGGTGTGCAAGGGCCGGGCGATATAACCAAGAATTCTGGATTAAGCTGCTCAATTTCTTTTATCGTAATTTCATCGTTACGGCATACTTTAACTTCTTGACCCAGTTCACCAAAATACTGCACTAAGTTATAGGTAAATGAATCGTAATTGTCAATCATTAAAAGCATAGTTTATTATTTTTTCCGATATTTAGTGAGTTTCATTTTTTTTACTCCCTAAGGGTAAAAAAAAGACCTCCAAAAAAGGAGGCCTTTACGCTTGCCTACAAGCTTACAGATACAATCAAAAATTATACACAAGTTTTTTGTTTTACAACAAATTTATTTAATTGCTAGAAAGGTGGCAAAGTTTAAACATTGAAAATGACAAAAATTTTGACTAAATCCTGCTGCTTTAAATCGTGCAAAATGCGTTTGTTCATTGTCTGTTATCAGCACATTTTCAATTGATTGTCTTTTGGCAGAAATTTCTAGTTCACTGTATCCATTCGCCCGTTTAAAATCCAAATGTAGTTTTGTCATTTCCGCTTGTTTTTGCACATCATTAAAATGAATTTTATCCGATACAATCAATACACCACCTTTGTTTAACCCTTGATAAATGGCATTAATGAGTGCTTGTCTTTGTTCAGGCTTGATAAATTGCAGGGTGAGATTAATCACTACCATTGATGCATTTTGAATAGTAATGTCTCCAATATCAGCGCAAATCACTTCAAACTTTTCTATTTTATTGCTCATATTTTGCACACATTTTTTTGTCATTTCTATTGAGCTGTCCACTGCAATAATATGATTATTTTTATGTGGATTGTTCACGCCAAGGGCGATTGCTGTTGCCCCAGTTGAGGCACCAAGGTCGTAATAGTTGGTGTTATTTTTCCCATAAGTTTTTACCATTAAACCAATCATTTCAATCATAGATTGATAGCCCGGTACTGAGCGTCTAACCATATCGTCAAACACATTGACAACGCTTGCGTCAAAAGTAAAATCAACCAAATCGTTTTTCTTTAAAAAAATATCATCACGCATATAAAGGCTCCAAGAAAAATTCACACACCAAAAGTTTACTTGTGCCAATGGCAAAAGTTGAACGCCTGCCCCAAATTTCCCCCGTATGGGTTATTTGTAATTGACCACGCACAATCTTTGGGTTATTAAACAATATTTCTCCCAATGGTTTAGAGCCAATATTTAATAAATCCCGGGTGTCATCGTTGATGGGAATGATTGAACGCGCAAAAACCACTGCCTGTTGATTGCCTAATAATTCCACTTCACGAATGATGCAATCAGCTTGGAAATTGATTAAATCGGCTTCATCCTTGTTTGCCTGTGCTTGTGTTTGTGACAAGACATTGACTGAAAAATCTGCAAAAAGCTGTTTGAGTTTTTTGGTGAGGGATTGGTCATCAATCAGCCATGGTTTTACTATTTCAGGTATGGCTGTTTGTGCGTTTAAATTTTCCCAAGTAAGATTTTTAGTGTTCATAAGTCCGATATTTTACTTCAAGAAAACGCTGTGCATACATTTTTAAGCCCCAACTTCACGAGGATGAGAGTTGTTTAAATACTGGCGTATTGGGCTTTGTCTTTGGTAATCCAGCGATGAATTAAAGCTTGTTGTTGTGCTTCATCTTCGTTGATAAATTGGTTGCAATAAAAATGCACTTGATTGAGTAGATAGCCATCACGCACGATATTGGCAATTTTCATATCAGCAATACCTGTTTGTTGTGTGCCAAGAATTTCGCCAGGGCCTCGTAATTCTAAATCTTTGTTAGCAATGATAAAGCCATCGTTGGTTTGCCTGAGAATATTCAGGCGTTGCGTTGCATTGGCACTCAGTGGTGGCTGATACATTAGAATACAGATGCTTTTATTGCTACCACGCCCGACACGCCCACGCAGTTGGTGCAATTGTGCCAGCCCCAAGCGTTCTGAATTTTCAATCACCATTAACGAGGCATTAGGCACATTAACGCCAACTTCAATCACAGTTGTTGCTACCAATACATTAATCTTACCCTGTGCAAATTGCTGCATAATAGATTGTTTTTCGTCTTTGTTCATTTTGCCGTGAATGAGCATAACAGTATGGTCTGGTAAATTTTCTTGTAAATAATGGTTCGTATTGGTGGCAGACTCTGCCCGTAATGCTTCTGATTCTTCAATCAAAGTGCAAACCCAATACACCTGATTATTGGCATCACACACCCGCTTGATTTTTTCAATCACTTCATCTTTGCGTTTATTACTAAGGGCAATTGTTTGCACTGGCGTTCTTCCCGGTGGCAATTCATCAATAATAGATGAATCTAAATCTGCATAAGCACTCATCGTCAATGAGCGAGGAATGGGCGTGGCAGTCATCACTAATTGGTGTGGCGTGTTGTGTGCTTTTTGCGTCAAAGACAATCGTTGATGCACGCCAAATTTATGTTGTTCATCAACAATCACCAAGCCGAGTTTATTAAAGACCACCGATTTTTGAAACAAAGCGTGTGTGCCAATCACGACTTGTGCCTGCCCTAGGCGTATTTTTTCCAGTTGTTCCGTTCTTGTTTTGGTGTTTTGTGAGCCTGTTAAAAATGCTATTTCAATGCCTAAAATGGTTAAATAATTGGTGAAACTTTGTAGATGTTGATAAGCCAAAATTTCAGTTGGCGCCATAATTGCCGCTTGAAAACCATTCTCAATTGCTTGCAAACAAGCAAAAACAGCCACAATAGTTTTGCCCGAACCCACATCGCCTTGCAGCAGTCTAAGCATCGGATGATTGGATGATAAATCAGTGTTAATATCTGTGATACTGCGTTGTTGTGCATTGGTTAGTTCAAAGCCTAGATTTTTATGTAGTTGCTTAGGCAGTGCGTCTTTAATCACAAAAACATTCGTTGTTTTATTTTTCCGTTGTTTTTTTAATTGCAATAAACTCAGTTGTTGTGCACACAATTCCTCGATAATCAATCGTTGTTGCGCAATGTGTTTGAATGCTTCAATTTGTTCTAAATTCTCATTTTCTTTTGGGTGGTGTAATATCTCTAATGCCTGCTTTAATGACGGCATAGAATGACCAGAAAAACGCTCAAAATTATCTCTCAATGGCGATTCTTTTAACGCTGTCATCGCAACCCCAACCCATTTTTTCATTTGTGCTTGGTGAATGTTGCCAGTCAGCGGATAAATTGGACTTAAAGTCTTTTCCAGTAACGAACTTTGCCCCTTGGAAATTAGTCGATATTCAGGATGGTGCATTTCTAAGCCATCGCTGCCGTTTTTTACCTCACCAAAGCATTGGATAATGTTGCCACGAACCAGTTGTTGTTTTTGATATTGATTAAAATGAAAGAAGCGCAACAGTAAGCGTCGATTGTTTTCATCAACAAGATAACACAACAATTGACGCACTCTTGTTGTCGATGTTTCAACATTTTTAATAGTGAGTTGCACCAAAATCTCATTACCCACCTGTGCTTCATTTAATTTACCAATAGAGGTCTTATTTTGATACCGATGTGGCAAATGGAACAACAAATGTTCTAAATTATAAATGCCAATCGCATTCAATTTGTCTTGTGCTTTTGGCCCTAATCCATTAATAGAAATAATAGGATCAGACAACTTACTCATTACTCAATAACCATAACGCCATCCATCTCCACCTGTGCCGCTTTTGGTAATTCTTTAACGCCAATCGCCGCCCGTGCAGGATAAGGCTGAGAAAAATATTGTGCCATAATCTCATTCACAATTGGAAAATGACTTAATTCCGTTAAAAAGATATTAAGTTTTACAATGTCATTCAACCCACCACCTGCTGCCTCACACACCGCTGTTAAATTCTTAAACACCCGATGAATCTGCTCACTAATATCACCCTCAACCATCTCCATCGTCTCAGGTATCAAAGGAATTTGCCCTGAAAGATAAACAGTTGTCCCACCAGTTACCGCTACCGCTTGTGAATAAGTGCCAATTGCTTGCGGCGCTTTGTTTGTTGAAATAATCTCTTTTTGCATAATAATCTCTTTAATGGTAATTTAATATGACCAAATTTTACTGCATATTTATACCAAGTCTTAATAAAATGACGAAATGGAGAGCGCAAAATATCTAAAGTTTTGTGTAACGCACATGAGATATCATCACCCATTGCATAAACTTACTAAGATTATTCTCACTTCGTGGCACTACCAATAAATGAAAATGATTAGGCATAAGATAATAGGCATGCAGTTCTATGTTTTTTTTCAAGTCCTGTCTTTAACAAAGTCAAAAAAATACTCATAATCATCATCAAAAACTTGCATACACATTTTACCTCTGTTGATGTGGTAAATTCCACTTTGGGTTTCTCCTCTAGGTATGCGTGGTATTCTGATGGTTTTTGTGATAAAAAATGAACATTATGGTATTAAAAGTAGCCTGTCCCCATTATTCTTACTGCCCCCATTATTCTTAAAGTGGGGGGCTTCAGCCTGCCTCTATTATCCCTCTTATTTTCTGTCCCCATTATTTTCCCAGTAAATCAAAAAAATCTGATTTACTGAGATTTTTTTTTGTAATTTAGAAAGGACGGATGTTGATGCCCGTCAATTGGAAGTTGTGCACTTATGAGTCGAATTCATCATATTTTTTAAAGGTTTTCTATAAACTTGTTATAAGAGAGCTAACATCACGACTGGCGTTAAAAACAAATAATATTTCTACAATTTGTTTGTCGTCTAAAACACGATAATAACTATTGTAATGATCGTATGACCAAATTCTGATTTCATCAATTAAATCTAATTCCTCTACAATTTTTCCTGAATAAGGGAAAATAGAAAGTGTTTTGTTTAGTGAGGTTGTCATTTCATCAACAAAAGTTATTGCTCTAGTGGGGTTATCCAGTGCAATATATTCACCAATAACTAGTAAACCCTCCCTAGCGGATGGCATAATTATTATTTGATAACGCTTCATTTGCTGTTGTTAGATTTTATTCTTGCTTGTAATTCTGTTTTTAAATCGGCTATATAACCGTCTGTTAATTCTTGTCCTCTACCTGCCTTAGCATCAGCCAAACCAGTTTTAACACCTGCTTTAATTGTTTCTCTCATAGAGTCTGCCAGCTCAAATATGGCAGGTAAATTTTCCATGGAAAGCATCACCCCAACAGGGCGATTCCTTCTAGTAACCATGACAGGCTCACGCTGAGCGGAGTCTAAAAAAGCACCAAATGAGTTTTGTGCTTCTTTTGAGGTAATTGTTTTCATGCTCATAACTCCATCGATTAATGATAATGTAGTTATTATAGCTACTTCAGGGATAAATCAAAACTTTTTTGCAGAATTTACTTGTGCTGAAGATAGAGAAATAACTAAAAATATCAATTAAATCGATAGTCTTAAAATAACAAAAACCCCAATAAAAAGACCCCTGCATACCCCCTAAAAACAAACTCTAAAATTAAAAAAATCTATTTTTTTCTAAGCAAATAATATAAGATTTTTAGGGTTAATTTAGGATTTTTTTTGGTTTAATGCAGGGGTCTTTTCCTTTAAAAATATAATGGCGTGGTGGTAACCTACCTAGTAACTTGTTTAAAGTTTATTCTATTTCAAATGTTCTAGGTCGGTCTAACGACCAGCTCACTGGAAAAATAAAGCATAATGAGAAACGAATGTAACTTTATTTTTCTGCATGTAGCATCTTGTTATACATTTTTCTCTCTATTTTTCTTAAAGTTTTCCGCTTGTTCAAAAATATCTTTGTAAACTTCGTCTCTTTCTACTGGTGGGTAACCATGTTTATCCAACAATAAAATTAGCCCAACTTTTAGAGATGATTTAATGTCTTCTCGTTTACTCCAGTCAGGAAATTTAGCTTGGGAATCCACCAAATCACTTACCGCTTTCGCTAATGAAATAAGCTTGTCTTTTGGGTATTTGAAATCATATTTAACACACAACTCTTTTAAAATATCGTAAAAGGCTTTTTCTTCAAAATCAATTCCCAATTCAACGCCTGCAGTAAATTCTCTTTGGACTTCCCAGATCAAATTGGTTAAATGCTCCGCCATTTCTTCATAGACTTCACTACGCAAAACATCATCTTCTTTTCTTTCATTGTAGCGTTCAACTAAGGGCAGCATTTTTTTAGAAAAATCAATGCCTTTTACTTTATTGACTTTCTTAATTTCTCTAATAGCTTTCGCTAAGAGTTGTTGAAGCAACTTTATTTTTGTATTTGGCAATTTTATCTTGGCAATTTTCGCCAAATAATCTTCATTAAAAAGGTCTTGTTCGGTTTCTGCCTCATCTCCAAGTTTAAGAATTTCCTGCACACCATCACTTTCCAAGGCATTTTTTATCATTTCTCGAACTTTAGCGTTCATTTGTGCCGTGTCAGGTGCATTACCTTTTGTGAGTTTAAAAACAATTGAGCGAACAGCTAAGTAGAAATGTGTGAAATCTCTTTCACCTTTGTTGTATTCGGCTAATGCAAGATTCATTGCTTTTTTAATGCCAATATAATCAACAACTAATCCTTTGTGCTCCTCGTTCCCACGCACAGTGTGGAAACGAGAGTAAATATCTTATTCCTCACTCAATATAGTAATTTCCATAAACAATTGGCTTTAACTCTGAATTAAATTGATAAAAAGTTACTTGATAATTACCTGTATTCCAATTTTCATTAGGGGTAAAACTTACCCAATTTTGTCTAGTAATTGGGTTAATATCTTTCTTTTTAAATAACAAAACCCGACCACTATCAATATGCATCCATTTAATGAAAGTATTGCTTAACATATCACTATTTTCATCTAATTGTAAGTGTGCATAAA
>NZ_CAHJWD020000246.1 GCF_903642095.1 Bathymodiolus brooksi thiotrophic gill symbiont
GTTACGTTATCGTATCTACCCTTTGTGTAATCTCGTTGAGATTAGGATTCCGAAGAAATTTTCTGTCTGTTCTTCATCCTAATCTCGTTTCAAGCCCTATCAAGGGTATTCTGGAAATTTTAAATTTGACCCCCCGGTGCATTCCGATGGATATTTTGGCATGGACGGATTGTGTCAGATCAAGTGCAGGTAAGATTTCATAAATAGACATATTTTCTAGTTCAAATCTGCAAAAATATTGATATTTCCTTACCTTTTACAGCGTATATCCGACAAAATAATCCAAAATCTACTTTAAGCTGACCGCCATTTTACTGATATCTAGAACTACACCACGTGATCAAAAATCGTGACGTATTTTGGTATTCCCTCTTTGCGGAAAATGGAGTTATCGTTCGTAATTTGAATTATCGTCCTTGGCAGTGGGTATATAGCATTTCCGGTTGCAAAAGTTTTCCTGGCTGTTTTTAATAAATTGATTGAATAAATAATAAGTGCGAAAAAATATGAAATTAATTGACGTAGATTCCAAGGCAACACTTGAAGACTTCCTAACTTTAAAAAAAAGACTGAACTTGTACAGTTTTTACGGAAATGTAATGAAAAAATCAGTGGTAACAAGAATGAGCTTGCGCTCCGACAAAGATGTAGGGACGTATCTTTTAAAAAGCCGGTCAGATGACAATGAAAAAATGAGCTGCTATAGAAAGTTCATTAGAGGCTTTAACTTTTATAAAGAAAATTATATACACGACATTCCCTTTTTTTAAACTTCTATAAAAAAAAGTTATTTACTTATTTAACATATTTTTCTCTGGATTTGTAACATTTTTGTACAAATAACTCCAAATCTGTATTTTCATAATACCAATGAACATGTTACATAATTAACTTTCTGAAATGTTTTGGATGATTGTCACCAGATTTTTCTGCAAAACGGAAATACTGCGCGATTTTCCTTGTACACTGAAAGCGGGAATATTTTCTTTAAAAAAGGTTTTCTCTCCTTTCATTAAAAAGCGTATTTGATTTTTTTCATTACACTCGAGCGGTCGAAGACAAGGCAAGATAAATTTGAAAGCATTTTAGAAATAATAGAATCTGTTGTTTCTTCACCATTTGTAAAAGCAGAAGCGGATTCGGTAGAATATTTTGTACTGTGTTTGAAACGGTATGTGCGTCTTCATTAGCAATGTGCGCTTATCAGATAGGTGAACACCTGCATCTAACATTTGCCGACCATCTCGACTTGTACAGTCAACAAGCAAATCCCAATTTTCGGTTTCCGTCAGAGCAGATCCCACTTTTTTCTGAATGAATAATGTCCCTCGTCTGGAATATTTTGAATAGGAAATAAAACGATCACGAACGCGGCTTTTTTCTGTTTTTAATATATCAAGAACAAGCAATCGGTCTATCGTTTAAAAAACAATGGTGTATTTGGAGATCGCACCTCTGTCCATTGAAACTTATCTGTCATATTAAAGATGTATTTTTAGACATATGCACTTCTCGACCGCTACCCATGATTTCGGATACCGTCTAAGTACTGACGACAAATAGGTTATTTTGCAATAAATGCATTTACAGTCTCATAATCTTACAGCCAAAAATGCCGTTCTGAAGCTAAGCTTAACAATGTAGACAAACAAACAAAAGGACTGATGGGATTCGAACCACCTTCTAGAACTATCCATTCCATCACAAGGCAGCGCCAATACGATCATGACTACTGTGCTCCCGCATTTAGTCAAGTAAATTTATTACTTTGAGTAGATGGC
>NZ_CAHJWD020000247.1 GCF_903642095.1 Bathymodiolus brooksi thiotrophic gill symbiont
TGTATCCGTTTCAGTGACTGAAAAATAGAAAATGCGACTTTCGCTGAATATTCTGGTTCAATTCGTCTGAAGGGGGCCCGGTATTTATATTTAAATGTGGCAGTCGAAAAGAGAAATATCTCGGGATTGTAACGATATAATTGGGTCAGCGAAAGGATCACAAATAAGCGAAAAATATTGAGGCGAAGTGGGGAAGGGGTAAAGTGCAGATGTTTACCTTGAAGTAAGGAAGAGGCCGGGGCATATATTTTTTTAATGAAACAAGTGCCTGTGTTAATTATCCCCAACCGTGATATTATCTCAACACAATTTATTAGTTTTACCACCCCCCTCCTTTTTTTCTGTTAAATATTAAAACAATATTTAATATGTATGCTTAGTTTGACATGATTTTGCTTAATTTACTAATTATTGATATAGCCTGCACATTTGCTGTCATTTGATTTGTTTATGCTATTACTGTATTTGTATGGAGAGGGACTAGTAAGTTGTAAAAACTTGTTTCCAATCCAATTGTATATATATATTGACAATAAAATCATTATATAGTAAATTGTTTGACACCTGCTTAAATTTGTAAAATTTCTTTGAACAATACAGTAATAAATTTATATGTATTGTTTGTTCTGCATGGCTTCAAATTAGTTGTTGACATATGACACATATCAGTTGTTATTATTATTTCTTGTATACAACTAATAAATAAATAATTACCAACAAATTGTCGAAAAAGACTTCATCTATTATTATATAATAGCGATTAAGTGGGGCGAATCGACTCACTTTCTGGGGCGAAACGACCCGGTACCCTCCCCCTTCGTTCTTGTTTTCGTCAGACCTCTGATCGTCAAGATTCTCGACTTTCCAACATCTAAACTCATCAATAGTGTAGATTTTACCACCAGGATCCATGTGTAAAT
>NZ_CAHJWD020000248.1 GCF_903642095.1 Bathymodiolus brooksi thiotrophic gill symbiont
AAAGTTCAACATTTTAAAATTGGATTAAATAATTTTTTTTATCAAAATACAAGGATGTTACGGGAGGACAGACGGACGAACGGAAGGTAGCGTTACTACATGTATATCCCTTCGCAACTTCGTTGGCGATGGGATAAAAACTACCCCCCCCCAAAAAAAAAACCTCTACAAACTATCAGTTGTAAAAGGCAACCCCTTACAACAATTACAGCAGCATCAATTATGGCAATAGACGATGTAAGTGGTTTTTTTTCTTCTTCAAATTTACAATAAAAACAATGATGCCTGTGATATGGCAGTTAAAGGCACTCACTAAAAACTATAAATATCATACTTCTACACAACATTTATACTTATATAACAAGTGCCATTCTATAAAGAATTATGAGAGACTATATAAATTTCAATAAATTAAAACTTTAAATCACGTCTATAAAACATTTCAGTTCTGTAAAAACTTAACTATCAATCAAGAATATAAAAAACTATTTCTTCTACCTTAAATATTAAAAAGAAACCATCATAAAGAAAGATAATTAAAAAGTTGGCATGCGGTGAAATATTTCTCCAATTACGAATTATACCTCAAAAAACGGCATTGTCATAATTTGGTCTTAATTTATGGTACAAGGATGTGCTTTACAAAGTTTTGACCTTTTTATCTAAGACATCAGCATATCTGGCATGCATTCAGGATATATACAATGAAAGATGAACACAGGATTTACACAGACATCGTGTTCTTTGTATTTGATCTCGATCTACTTTATTAGGTTTAAATAAAATACCTTGTCTTTTGTATGAACAATTATTTATATACACGACTATATGGTTTAAAAGGAATATATTACTTGGCTCTATTTTAAGCTTGTCTTATTATTTGTTATGTTAATTTGTCAAGTACGCACATGTGTTTACCAAGAAGCTAATTGTATTGATTGATCAATTAAAAAGTAATATTTTTTTCTATTAGAATTACCATGCAGAGTCAGTGTGTTTTAAATCGGTCATCCAATCAGGATGCTCATTATTCTTGTCCAAGATAAAAATACATCGCTAAAGTAAATTTACCTGTGGTTTCAGAGTAGAAGATTTTTAGAAATCTAACATAAAATTTCCCCACTTCAACTCGTAAATTTACATAGAAATCGGAGATATTTCGTCATAAAACTTCACACATGGTTTTGTCTATCATATTTCTTGAAGACAAACATAAAATTTTATTGCATTTATTCATATTGTATGAGTATCAACAGTTTTTTCAACACCGTATCTGTTTCTCGATACAGCCGCCCGATTACAGTGACCCGTGACCCAGATTAGCAGATCTCAGCAGTTTTTTCTGAATAAGGTTGTTTAATTAATTTGCTAATATAATGATTATATAAGTATTGGGATAACATATTTGCAAGTTTTCAATAATAATGTTAATTATTCAAATGTTCATACACAGCTGTTGTTATCAGGCAAATTCTCAAATCTTCAATGGTTTTGTTTTTAAAAAACGGTATGTTGGCGTAGGACATCCACAGTTTCTTGAGAATTGCTGATATTTTGCTGTAGTTGTTGTTTGGTCATTCTCATAATATTGTGTAAAGAATTTTTGATTGAGATAGCCGTCTCTATATTTGGATCATCAGCGATGTCATCCTCATTGTTGTCTTGTGTATTTGCAAGTAATCTCTTCCGATACTGGTACTCTGTTTCGTCATCTTGCCGTTTCCGTTTTACAGCATGTCCAGTAGGTTGCTGTGATGGCACTTGGAAGGCTTGAAAATGGTAACCAGACCGACACATCCGCTAAAGATGGTTTTGGATGGCGCTGTGCCAACCAAAGATGTCCGAAACGCCGTACATACCGTACCATTCGTGCTGGATCATTTTTCGAAAGGTCTCGCATCACCTTAGATAAATGGTTATACGTCACATACCTATGGAGTCAAGGAACAAAAGTTAATTCCGTAGAAAGACAAGTACAGATTGACGAGAAGACCATAATACAGATGTTTCAATACTTGAGAGATGTCTGCTCCACTAAACTACTATCAACTCCAGTTGAATTAGGTGGACCAGGTGTGATTGTCCAAATTGATGAAAGTCTTTTTAATCACAAATCAAAATACAACAGAGGGCGACGGGCCAGCAAAGAGCAGTGGGTTTTCGGTTTAGCAGATACATCCAGCAAGCCTGCCATTACTACATGGAAACTGTTGACAAAAGAGATGCCGCAACTCTTTTACCTATTATACAACGTGTTGTAAAACCAGGGACAATCATCCATTCAGATCAGTGGAAAGCGTACCATAACATCAGCTCACGACTGCAGCTTAGCCATGGCACAGTTAATCATTCGCTCAACTTCGTGGACCCTGCAACTGGCATACATACTCAAGCAATCGAGTCGTACTGGGCTAAAGCCAAACAGAAGTTTAAAGAGATGAAAGATGTGTCATCACATCTACTACCCAGTTACCTAGATGAAAGAATGTGGAGAGACAGATGGGGTACCACAGGTGACAATGCATTTACAAACATTCTCATACATATTTCAGAACAATATCCTGTGTAAAAGTGATATTTATTATGGACATGATAGACTCTTTATAATTCTAGTGCTAGTACATTATATTGTGAATGTGATGTTATTATTCATAAATCATGTTGTTCATCAAAGATTATTAAAAATTTGATGCCATCTACAAAAATGTATGATCATCTATAAAATAAATAAAATGTAAATTATGACATGTTGTTTTATCAATTATTATATATCCTGGTATTGCATATTTTTATTTACGAACAGTATTGTTAACAATACTGGAATATGATTTTATACCAGTATTGTATTTTTTTTGTAAAAAAATTACAATACTGGAATAATTTTTTATACCAGTATTGTCAACAATACTGGTATACCAGTATTGTGATCGCCAAGTACAGGAGATCCGAAAGAGTTTCAAAGGAAAGAAACGATACCTAATT
>NZ_CAHJWD020000249.1 GCF_903642095.1 Bathymodiolus brooksi thiotrophic gill symbiont
AAATCATCGCCGACTTTTTTGGCAATTAGACTTGACTTTTTAGCATCAAAATCTTTAGCATTTAATTGATAAGCCGTGCCCGCTTGGACTTGAATATGTTGAACACCTTTGGCGATAACAATCACTTCTTCGTTGAGTTTATCAGCGACTTTTTGCGCTTTATTTTGTAATACCGTAACTTGTTTTTGTGTTTTTACTTGCATAATTTACCCTTTTTTATTTTTATTTTATTTTTCTTATTACTCTTGTCCTGTCTAGCTTAAAAAATAGAGTAACAAGCGTAATTATACAATACAATATTTGCATTATTCTTATAAAAAAATAATTACCTCCATTCTCAAATAAGAACTTAAAAATAAAGCAAAAAAAGCGCTATATTTAGGTCATTTTGGATGCTAATTTTTCAAAGTCAATATATCAAATTTTACCCCTTGGTTAGTGAGGTAAAATGGTATCCAAGGGTAGCGATAGAGTAACCCCTAACAAGATCAGTTACTTCTGATTTGTTAAATCTAGTCGCCTCAACTTTATCATCTGAACCTGTTAAATCAATGATTCCAATATTTTGTATGCGATTATTGTCTATTTGAGTAAGGTCTAACTTATTAAGGCTTGCACCCGCTAATTTCAGAGTATCCGTATTACCACCATCAACACGAGCGAGTAAATAGCTAGAGAGAGTTTAGTAAAGTTGTTACCATTAATAATGATAATATCAATCATTACCTATGCCTACATAAAAAACATCAGCGTTACTATTGCCTATTAAGGTGTCGTTACCTAAACCAGCAACAAGCAATTCATTAGAATGTCATTTTTATTGGCATTAATATCACCTTGAAAATCAATTGTATGCGTAGCGGCATTTTCCCGCTTACTAATGTTTGCTAAATTAACGGCTCCCGTATTGGTTTTTTCAAATATCACATAAGATTTACCTTTGGTGTTATTACTCATAAAAGAGCTGGCAATAAAATCGCCCAAGCCATCGCCATTAACATCACCTACTGAGGAAACTGAAATACCACTCCAACCCCAGCACCCTTGACGCTAAATAACAAAGCCTTGTGCTAGAGCTTTTACACATTGATACTTATCAAAAAGCAACTGGTTTTATTTCTTTTTTACAAAACAACCCCGACATCTTGTTGAACCCAAAGCGCAGCATTGGCATCAGTGTTGGCACTACTATGAGTATAAACATCATAGGTAATACTGCTTTCAGTCCTGGCACCTGATATCTTAGCAAACCCTGAGGCATTCACAGAGTCACCACTATTGCCTAATACTTTGAGAATATTGGTGCTGGTAGAAGCATCCAACACATCATTTAGATTGAGTATTAGAGTGTTGTTACCAGAACCAGTAATGTCTATTTTCTCAATATCTTGAATACGGATATTGCTGATGTTGGTTAAATCTAGGGTTAAACCACTACCATCTAGTTTTAGCGTGTCAATGTTACCACCACCATCCACACGAGCACGATTGCCTACACTTGTTTGTGCTAATGCAGTGATGTTGCTGGCATTAATGGTAATGGTGTCGTTACCTGCACCTGCGTTGAGGACATCCATACCGCCGTTACCTATTAGCGTGTCATTGCCTGCACCAGCAACGAATATTTCATTACCACTGGTGCCTGTGAGGATATTGGCATTTTTATCGCCGAGATGATCAATGGCATATCTTAAGTCGCCACTAAGTTCGGTTAAATTAATAGCATTGGTGTCAGTTTTACCGAAGATGACATAGGATTTTCCTGCGCCTGATTTATTACTTGGACTGGCTCCAAAAGCACCAACAATCAAATCATCCAAGCCATCGCCGTTGACATCGCCTGCGGTGGAGACTGAGACGCCATTCCTGTCACCTATATTCTCACCGTTAATGATAAATCCCCCTGTGCCACTGGCAATAGCAGAGAGGTCAATTGCAGTGCTGTCAATTTTACCGAAGATGACATAGGATTTTCCTGCTTCTAATGTACTACCGTCTGATTCGATTTTATAAGGAGAACCAACAATCAAATCATCCAAGCCATCACCGTTAACATCACCTGCGGTGGAGACTGATTTGCCATTCCAATCACCCGCATTCTCACCATTAATAACAAACCCCCCTGTGCCACTGGCAATAGTAGATAGGTTGATTGCTGTGCTGTCGGTTTTACCGAAGACAACATAAGATTTACCTGCGTTTGATTTACCGCTTGGGGCGGCATATTGAGCACCAATAATCAAATCATCCAAGCCATCGCCGTTAATATCGCCTGCACTGGAAACTGAGACGCCACTCCAGTCATTCGCATTCTCACCGTTAATAACAAACCCCCCTGTGCCACTGGCAATAGCAGAGAGGTCAATTGTTGTGCTGTCTTTTTTACCGAAGATGACATAGGATTTACCTGTGCCTGATTTGGCACCATTAGCACCAACAATCAAATCATCCAAGCCATCGCCGTTGACATCGCCTGCGGTGGAGACTGATTGGCCACTCCAATCACTCCCACTCCCTATCTCACCGTTAATGACAAAACCTCCTGTGCCACTAGCAATGGCCGATAAGTAGATTGCTGTGTTGTCAATTTTACCGAAGATGACATAGGATGTATTGGCTAGAAAAGCACCAACAATCAAATCATCCAAGCCATCACCGTTGACATCGCCTGCGGTGGAGACTGAGAAGCCACTCCAGTCATTTACATTCTCACCGTTAATGACAAAGCCCCCTGTGCCACTAGCAATGGCAGAGAGGTCAATTGTTACGCTGTCTTTTTTACCGAAGATGACATAGGATTTTCCTGCGTTTGATTTACTGTTTACATCGGCTTTATAAGCACCAACAATCAAATCATCCAAGCCATCGCCGTTGACATCGCCTGCGTTAGAGACTGAGACGCCACTGCTATCATCCACATTCTCACCATTAATAACAAACCCCCCTGTGCCACTGGCAATAGCAGATAGGTTGATTGCTGTGTCGTTAATTTTACCGAAGACAACATAGGATTTACCTGCATTTGTTTTATTGCTTGGATCGGATCCAATAGCGCCAACAATCAAATCATCCAAGCCATCACCGTTGACATCGCCTGCGGTGGAGACCTTGCCACTGTGATCATCCGCATTCTCACCGTTGATAACAAAGCCTTGTGCCAAGATTTTTACTGATACAGTAATGGATCGCTCTGTCTCATTGCCTGCAATATCAGTAGCAACAATAATAACGGTGTCGTTATGCACTGATGTTTGTATTGTTTTGTAAGTTAGTATTCCAGTGTCAGTAGTAATTAAAAATTTATTGGCATTTGTCCCTTTTATGCGATAAGTAACATTTTCATCTGCATTGCCACCATTAAAGTTGGTTGCTTGAGCATCATAAACAGTAGTCGCAATAGGGGTGTTGATATTAGCATTAACTGTAGTAGATTGCTGTTCAAATATTGGGCCTGTGCTATCTACGACAATACGCGAAGCATTTTTACTTATATCTGAGACATTGCCAAATGCATCGATTTGCCTAATCTGAATAGCATTAGTTTCATAAATAGCATTATTAGTTAGCATAAAACTATTGCCTGTGCTATTAACAAAGCCATTATCACCGTTAGTAGAATACTGCAAAGTTGCACCCACTTCTAAATTATTAATAGTAATCACGCCATTACTGGTAATGCCATCGTTATTTAATAAGCCTGTATCTTCAAAGGTAAATGTTGGTTGATCTGGTTTGACCAAGTCAACCGCTACTGTTACCGAACTTAAGCCCGCAACACTGCCACCATTACCAGAAATTTTCACAGAAACAGTGTATTCACCTTGGGTAAGTTTTGAAGTCCAAGTGTTGTTATTGGCTAAAGCCCAAGTATTATCATTAGCATTAATACCTGGGAGATCATTAGAGTTAATTGTATGAACGACATTATCGCCTTGCTTAAAGATAATTTCACTAATATTTACTAAATTCACTGAGCCAATGATTGCAACTGTGCCACTTAAAGTGGCTGATGCTATCTCATTAGCATTAATTTTATTATCATCACCAATACCATTCCAAACAACTGAAATGGACAAACCAACCGCTTTTACCGATACAGTAATAAGTTGCTCTGTCTTATTGCCTGCAAGATCAGTAGCAACAATGGTAACTATATCGTTATCATGCACTGTTGTTTGTTTTTCTGTGTAAGTTAGTATTCCAGTGTCAGTAGTAATCGAAAATTTGTCGGCATTTGTCCCTTTTATGCTATAAGTAATATCTTCATCTGCATTGCCACCATTAAGGTTGGTTACTTGAGCGTCATAAACAGTAGTTGTAATGGGGGTGTTGATATAAGTATCAATTGTAGTGGGTTGCGAATCAAATATTGGGTTTGTGTTATCTACGATAATACGCGCAATATTTTTACTTATATCTGAGACATTACCAACTGCATCGGTTTGCCTAACCTGAATGGCATTAGCCGCATAAGTAGCATTATTAGCTAGCGTAAAACTATTGCCTGTGCCGTTAACGAAGTTATTATCACCACTAATAGAATACTGCCAAGTTGCACCCGCTTCTAAGCCATTAACAGTAATCAAGCCATTACTGGTAATGCCATCGTTATTTAATGAACCTGTATCTACAAGGGTAAATGTTGGTTGAGCTGGTTTGCCTGTGTCAATCGTTGTGGTTATTGAACTTGGATTCGTAATACTGCCACCATTACCAGAAAGGTTAACGATAATGGTGTAATCACCTTGGGTAAGTTTTGAAGTCCAAGTGTTATTATTGGCTAAAGTCCAAGTGTTATCACTATTAACACTTGGAAGATTGTTGCTAATTGTATGAATAGAAGTATTACCTTGCTTAAAGACAATGCTACTAATATTTATTGAATTCACTGTGCCAGCGATTGCCACTGTGCCACTTAAAGTAGTTGTTGTCATTTCATCAGCATTGATTTTATCATCATCACCAATACTGCTCCAAACAATTGAAGTGGATAAACTAATCACTTTTACCGATACAGTAATAAGTTGTTCTGTCTCATTGCCTGCAACATCGGTAGCAACAATGGTAACTGTGTCGTTATCATGCACCAATGTTTGTATTGTTTTGTAAGTTAGTATTCCAGTGTCAGTAGTAATTGAAAATTTGTCGGCATTTGTCCCTTTTATGCGATAAGAAATACCTTCATCTACGGTGCCACCATTAAGGTTGGTTACTTGAGCGTCATAAACAGTAGTTGTAATGGGGTTGTTAACATAAGCATCAACTATAGTGGGTTGCGAGTCGAATGTTGGGTCTGTGTTATCTACGACAATATGCAAAGTATTTTTACCTATATCTGAGACATTGCCAACTGCATCGGT
>NZ_CAHJWD020000250.1 GCF_903642095.1 Bathymodiolus brooksi thiotrophic gill symbiont
ATCAAAACTTTGATTAATACAACACTGGCGTACTGAAAGGACTTTATGTTAACATGGACTATCAGGTTAAGGACAACAACTGTTCATTTTTTTATCACTGTGAATGACTCTTAAGACAACACGAATCTGGTCATTTTTTGACGTATGGACATTTCATGTCACGCCCAACTGCATTTCACTGTCGAACTCCAGATTTATATTGACATTTCGTTACTGTATATATGACTTACCAGTTTAAAAGAAATCCAAACACAATTCCTGTCTCCAAGATTATTTGTACATGTACCACAATATTCCTAAAGTTCTACAATAAATGCGTAAATAAAAACGAATCTGGCCACCATTCATCGTCATGTTAATATTTTTTTTATCACGTCATATTTTACGTTGCAACAAGTAAAGGTCAGCATTGAAATCGTATTTGGGTCACAACTGACACGCAAAGATGACAATGTCATCAATATTTTTTAATACGCATCTATAGTACACGTACAATAACTAGGAGGAGATCACAGGGACCTGCTCCCGGCCTTTCGTTATCAATAATTTTAACCCTACTATCAATGTGCGGTACTAAAATATCACAAGGGATGACACCCGTTCATATTTATACTTAATTCCTACCTTTCGTACGGTTTAGTTGTGTTGAATAATGGTAATTCCAAATAAATATCACAAAAATCCTAAAGTATACTAAAAATCCAGCTTTTTAAAATTTTGCCAAAGGGGGGGGGGGAGAGGGCATGTGCCCCTTGCCACCGGCTCATATGTCTCTGATAAGAAAAGATAGTGGTGAACATTAACATTTTTCATTTTGTGGTGAACATTAACATTTTTCATTTTTATACAATTTTTGCATTTATTATTTCTTTGGCTAAGTAACAAACATTTTCTAACCATGATGTGCTTGCAAGGAACAAGGAACGCATGACTTTTTCCTTATTTCTGTTAGTGTTAATTATTTCTATCAGTACCCATTTGTTTATTCATCTTAAATTTTCCGTCAGTCTGATCCTACAAAATATTTGAATACTACCAACATCTGCCGACAATGGTTTAGAATAGTAAGACACAATGAATTTTATTTATTTAACTATTAATTATGCCGTTCATACTATATGTATATCTGTTATTATTTATTAAACTCAGTCTTTCTAAAATAAATGCTATAAAATTATTAACCAGCTTGTTGTTGAAACTTTAAAAGGTAATAACATTACACAAGAAGGAATATATGTCTCTGTATAATCTTGTCACAGATAATTTTAAAGAGTATGATTTCGATACTGAATATTGCCTTAATATATATATCACGCCTCTACTGTGCTTTTTCCAATAAAAAAAATATTGAATATTGATAAATATTTTGTATGTGAAAGCAGAGACATGTCTGATGAAAGCGGTACCTATATAATTCTTTTAAAATTAAAAACTATTTTGTTCACTTGGAGATAGCATAATATTGGCCCAAATACACATACTTTAAAATGTCGAAATGAAGATTATCAGTATTAAAGTAACCGTACGCAGTGCGGTCTTATGTATGGGCACAATGGACAGTTGCCCGGTGGTCCCACAAGCAAATGAACCCCATGCTAATCTATGTATGTTGTATACGGCATAATTTTTAATTTTTAAACACTGATTTTGTTGGAAGTATCAATACAAGAAATATATGTTTAATTTTATCGACCATTTATAATTTTATTTCTGTGAGTGTTTGTATAGATATGGGCCTCAGTGCACTGCTTTGACCGGGGCCTATATTGCTGACAAGACGGCCCTGACCGTACGTCATTCATCATTTACACTTCATGAATATATATCGGCTGTACATAGCATGGTATAGGCCAATATTGCTTATGTATGTTGGTTGCATTAATTGATATTTTCGTAATAAAACTCTTTTCTTATGACTTAAAAGACCATACTTTCATTTTACAGACACCGGCGTCTACTACCCCCTTTAGGCTTTATAATGGTTGATACCACCCGCGTACTAGTACTAGTTAGTCTTCAATGTTTGCACTGTCCCTAGTCCAACAATAAAAGATTCCATACTTTTTTCTCATACTTTTCTATTCTACTTCATTTAACTTTCCAATGGATGTCATAGGGGATATCATTTAATTTCAAATACTAATGTCCTCTCTATAGGCCATGCCTACTCATATTATTTTGTGATATTCAACTTTCACTCAAATATATACACACTGGCCAGACAGAAATGCTGTGCTCGCATCTAGGCAATGCCTACTCCATAATAGCGAGCACAGAGAGCTCTACAGCAACATGGGCATGCGCATTGAATACACAATCTTCCTTATGATGAGATTGAAATCCTTTCGTCCGGAAGTTGATAAAAGTTGGCAGTCTCGGAGAGAATGCCAAAAATAAAAAAAAAAGTCTCCAATAAATGATTTTAAAACTAAAATGATATCATGAACTTCTAAAAATCGTATTTAAGTAACAAAAGACAATAAAAGGTGCTTACATTGTTAAATTAATCAGAATGACATCTCGCTATCAAAGTCATGACGTCATGTTATTCATAGACATAGGCCAAAGTCGTCAACAACATTTCGCGGAATTTTAATTAAAATCTTGTATTTTCATTCCCGAGTCAAAAAATTTCAAAACGACATCTATTTCATTTGCAACTGCGTCAATTCCGTAAATCGTGACGACATGTAAACAAACACAGCACTTTTTTCAAGCGTGTCCAGATTATTAGATAAAAACCTTTCTAGTTACGGATTAGTAAAAGATAATTATAGAATAAATTTGACTTAATTTTGAACTACAATATTTTCAGAAAATATCAAATTTATTTTTTGGACCATTTGCAGCCGATGTAGAAAAACTCGCCTTGGTGTGTTTTAGTTTTGTTTTATTTTTTGCAGAATCTACGCGGGTGGTCTAAATATTTACTCGGATCAATCAAAACTTTGATTAATACAACACTGGCGTACTGAAAGGACTTTATGTTAACATGGACTATCAGGTTAAGGACAAC
>NZ_CAHJWD020000251.1 GCF_903642095.1 Bathymodiolus brooksi thiotrophic gill symbiont
AAGGTTCTTTTTGGTTTATTTGGTGAGAGCATAAAGAATGCGTTTAACCAAGAGGACGAGAGCTTAAAGATTGTAACTGTTGACCTTACAGATGAACAGAAGGCTAACACTGTAGGCGAGTCTTTAGAAGTTAATGATCTAAGTCTACTAGTGCAGAGTATTTTAGGCACTACTGAAGCCGCTGTATTACTGACAACGGAGCAGGCTGATAATATGATTGTATCGGGTTGGCAGACAAGTAAGGTGTTTGATACTGGCAACACTATCAACACTGTCAACGGTGGCAACACTGTTAACACTGTCAACGGTGGCAATACTGATACTGGTGCAAGTAAGAAAAGCAGTGGAGGTGGTGGCTGTGTTTACAATCCTGATGCAAAAGGAAGTTCAGATATTGGGTTTATCTTTCTATTTGTATTAAGCACTTACTATTTAATTAGAAGAAAAAGATTGGCAATTAAATAATAACGGCTATAACTTAGACTTTCAAGCAACGATAAAAAGCGGAAAAGTTCTGGCTGGGTGAGATGCCCGTCTAAATTAAAACATTACACATAATAGATATTTCAAAAAAATTACTATATACTATAGACATGAATTGAAACCACACCATACGCAAAGCCTCTTAATTGGGGTTTTGTGGCGCCAATATCGGTGTAATCAATGGGGAAATATGAAAAACAAGTATATAAAGATAGCGTTATTATCGGGGTTTCTAGTTGGTTCTCAGGTGTTCGCTGTTAATACAATTGACACAAGCATTGTTACAGATAATGTTACACAGATAAGCGAAGTTAAAGCGCTTCATGTTGTTAAAGATGCGACCCAACAAGATTACATGAAAATCATATCAAAAAAATCAGGCTCTACAGGCAATGGAGATATTCTAAGGTATAGAAATGATGCTCAAACCAACGAGACCTACCAGTGCAAAAGAGTCAATACTCTTTCTATGGTCGAGATAGTCTGCGGAAGAGATGCAGTAACAAACGCTTTCGTAAACACCATTAACTGGCACTTTGCAAATGAAGGATTTGCAGCTGAGCAAATCGGCACCTTGTTAGGCGAGCGTATTGTTCATCTTCAGTTAGGAAAGACTTCTGAAAATTGGACGCTTTCGGGGGGTATCGATGGTCAAGAGGCAGTAGCACAGGTGGTAAGTTTTACCCCAACGGTTGCAGATAATTATAAGTATTATAGAATCAGTATAAATAGCGCTGAATATTCAATTTCAGTAAATAAAAATACAACTATTAATGAAATCGTTGAAGCATTTTATAACGAAATGCATAACGATTCTAGCGTTACTTGCACAGAGGACGATACAAAGCTAACTTGCACAGCGTATACAGCCGGTGATTCGTTCTCATACATTACTTCGGTTGTCAATAGAGATGAGACCGCAGACGAAAGAGATGCTAGATTGTTAGAAGAGGCTAGATTAGCAAAAGAAGCTTGGCAAAATCAACTAACCGTGGTAACAAATTCCCTAACAACAGCAAATACCGCACAAGCAAATGCAACGACCATTGTGAATGGTAACGATAGCCTCCCTTCTAAATTAATATCAATAAATCAGTCAAAACAAGCTAATGGGCTGTTTCTCTTAGAAACACAGAAGCTTAATGGACTTAAAAGCGATAATCCAGCAGATAATACTATAATTAATAACTTTTACCAGCAGTATCAGACATTAAATACGGCAACTAATGCACTTATGACAAACTATACGGAACAGAAACGCATAGCAGACCTTAAGGGGGTGGCATGGCAAAATCAACTAACCGTGGTAACAAGTTCCGTAACAGCAGCAAATACCGCACAAGCAAATGCAACAACCATTATGGGTAATAACTATAATAGTTTCCCTTCTAAATTAGCATCAATAAATCAGTCAAAACAAGCTAATGCGACATTACTCTCAGAAATACAGAAGCTTGATGG
>NZ_CAHJWD020000252.1 GCF_903642095.1 Bathymodiolus brooksi thiotrophic gill symbiont
GGCATTACCAATAATGGCTTGATTACTGTTAATGGTTTAGAAGTGAATGCAACTTGGCAGTATTCTGTTAATAATGGTAATGACTTCGTTAATGGCACAGGCAGTAGTTTTACGCTAGCTGATAATGCTACTTATGCGGCTAATGCTATTCAGGTTAGGCAAACCGATGCAGGTGGCAATGTCTCAGATATAGGTAAAAATACTTTGCGTATTGTCGTAGATAACACAGGCCCAATATTTAACTTGCAACCCACTGAAATTAATGTTGATGTCGACACCCCTATTACAACTACTGTTTATGATGCTCAAGCAACCAACCTTAATGGTGGCAATGCAGATGAAGATATTACTTATAGCATAAAAGGGACAAATGCCGATAAATTTTCGATTACTACTGACACTGGAATATTAACTTACAAAACAATACAAACATCAGTGCATAGCGACACAGTTACCATTGTTGCTACAGATGTTGCAGGCAATGAGGCGGAGCGATCCATTACTATATCAGTAAAAACCTTAGCACAAGGCTTTGCTATCAACGGTGAGAATGCGGGTAATCCTAGTGGCAAAGTCTCCGCCGCAGGCGATGTCAACGGTGATGGCTTGGATGATTTGATTGTTGGTGCTCATAAAGCCGATTCAAATAGTAATAAATTAGACTCAGGCAAATCCTATGTCATCTTCGGTAAAATTGACAGCACAACAATCAACCTACCTACTATTGCCAGTGGCACAGGGGGGTTTGTTATTATTGGTGAGAATGCGAATGATGACAGTGGCCGATCAGTCTCCACCGCAGGCGATGTTAACGGCGATGGCTTAGATGATTTGATTGTTGGTGCTTGGGGAGCCGATCCAAGTAGTAAAGACCAAGCAGGAAAATCCTATGTCATCTTCGGCAAAAAAGACAGCACAGTAATTGAACTCTCTGCTATTGCCAGTGGCACAGGGGGGTTTGTTATTAATGGTGAGAATGCGGATGATGAGAGTGGCATCTCAGTCTCCACCGCAGGCGATATTAACGGCGATGGCTTGGATGATTTGATTGTTGGTTCTGCTAAAGCTGAATCAAGAGCAGGAAAGTCCTATGTTATCTTCGGCAAAACAGATGGCACAGTAATTAACCTATCTGCCATTGGTACAGGGGGGTTTGTTATTAATGGTGAGAATGCGAATGATCAGAGTAGCACCTCAATCTCCAACGCAGGTGATGTCAATGGCGATGGCTTGGATGATTTGATTGTTGGTGCTTTTCGTGCCGATGTAAGCGGTAAATCAGACGCAGGAAAATCCTATGTCATCTTCGGCAAAAAAGACAGCACAGCAATTGACCTCTCTGCTATTGCCAGTGGTAGTGACACAGGAGGGTTTGTTATTAACGGTGAGGATGTGGATGATATTAGTGGCCGGTCAGTCTCCAACGCAGGCGATGTTAACGGCGATGGCTTGGATGATTTGATTGTTGGTGCTAAACTTGCCGACCCAGACAGTAAATCAAACGCAGGTAAGTCTTATGTTGTCTTCGGTAAAACCGATAGCACAGCAATCAACCTGTCTGCTATTGCCAGTGGCACAGGAGGGTTTGTTATTAACGGTGAGGATGTGGATGATGTTAGTGGCAGCGTCTCCACCGCAGGCGATGTCAACGGCGATGGCTTGGATGATTTGATTGTTGGTACTCCTTATAAAACCCAAAACGGTATATCAAAAGTAGGAAAATTCCATGTCATCTTCGGTAAAAAAGACAACACAGCAATTGACCTATCTGCTATTGCCAGTGGCACAGGGGGGTTTGTCATTAACGGTGAGAATGTGTCTAGTTTCAGAGACATCTCAGTCTCCACCGCAGGCGATGTCAATGGTGATGGCTTGGATGATTTGATTGTTGGTGCTATTGGAGGCGAGAATCGCATTCAACAAAACGCAGGAAAATCCTATGTCGTTTTTGGCAAAACCGACACCAATGCTATTGATTTAACCAAACTTAGTGGCGACTTACAATACGCTATTGACTATTTAGGTGATGAAAACGCCAATACCCTCACAGGCACCAGTGATAATGAAATATTCGTTGCTGGCGTAGGCGATGACACGCTAATAGGCAACGGTGGTATGGATGTCCTCAACGCAGGTGCAGGTAACGACACCATTACCATTAATGCCAGCAACATCACTGCATTAGCACAAACAGGCACAGGCAACCGTGCTCGTGTGGATGGTGGTGGTAACAT
>NZ_CAHJWD020000253.1:0-272 GCF_903642095.1 Bathymodiolus brooksi thiotrophic gill symbiont
GAAAATTGATCACTTTAAGGTAGCACTATACAAAAATTGATATTTTTTCATCAAAATTTTTTTTAATCAATTTTTATTTTATTATAATATTCTTGATACACAGGTGAAAAAATAATTCAGATATGATGTACCATTAATGAGCATTACTTTTAGTTAGTTTTGTAAACAAACACATGTGCTTGAATCAGAGATGATAAAAACAAGTGGGCGGTCCTTAATTGTTTATCTATTGGATAATTTGATAGTTTTATGACCACTGACCAGTATTGTGG
>NZ_CAHJWD020000253.1:301-1481 GCF_903642095.1 Bathymodiolus brooksi thiotrophic gill symbiont
TCGTGAACTCTCCTCCACCAAAACCGGAAGTTATCCTGAAGAATTTCTTTGCAGAACCAATTGTTCTGCTTGTGCCGATTACCAGCCGTGGGAAAGCTGCATGGATGTAGCTAACTTTTCATCAATACCAAAAGAAATAAATTAGTTATTTGCAATGGAATTTATTTCAAAATATCTAATGTATAATTTTCATTTAGTAAAATCCAACTAAAAGGGAAGAATACACATAATGAGCAAACTAAGGTTCCAGGTGATTCCTGTTATAATTAGTGGTTCACGTCTGGTCAGTGGAGGTGGAGTTTTGACCTTATCAGTAGGCAGTTAACCTCAAGCTAGGTCAGAGTGATGTAACTTCTCCCGCCAATTTCATGTGTTTACTGCACAGGGTGTGCATTTTCCAGCTATATTTAGAGTTTGTGTGAAGAAATTCTATCTTTCTGGTCAAATCATTGTTGATTTATGATTCAAGGTCAATCCTGAAGTGTTCCCATGGCACATTTGTGACTTTTATTCAAGAAAATGGGGTACCAAGAGGAAAATTACAACTTTTGGGATTTTTCCACTACAATTTTTGACATAAAATGTCGACTTTGAATGAAATTAGCTCCTGCATTGGTACCCCTAGAGGCTTGGTTTTGGTATATGTTGTTCTTAGACCTATTATCTGCAAAACCGTGTCTCAGATTTCTGATAGAATTAATAGAACAAATTCTACACACAATTAAATTTGGTGAAATCTTATGAAGTCAGGCTGTATACACATAATGGGGCTTTAAGAGAGATTGAAACATCACAGGAAAAATCTGAGACACGGTTTTGGAGGTCATGCTGTGTTGATTAAGAAATTGTAAAAAGTTTTACCATTTGAATAAACATGAAACAGCTAATTTTGGTCAAGTGCACACATCAAGATTTTGCAACTAATTGCATAATAATTAATTATGTAATTGTTGCATAATCATAATATTATAATCAGTGGAAAGATATATCTTTCTTCTTTCAAATGGTACCTCATTTGTTAATTTTGATGCAATATTAAGAAAGTTACAGCTGTTTTCAGATGGAAGATTGGAGGAAAAAAATCTTTGTATAGTGCTACCTTAAGACAGACATCAGGAAAAATTCATTCTTTTCAAAGACTATAGATTGGAACCACCTTGAGGACAGCGTATATGGGAAG
>NZ_CAHJWD020000254.1 GCF_903642095.1 Bathymodiolus brooksi thiotrophic gill symbiont
AGCTGCAAGTGTTAATACACTGACTGTTAATGCTATTGCGCCAGTATTAAACACCATTACCATGGATGATACTGAATTAATGGCAGGTGAAACCACAACGGTAACATTTACCTTTAGTGAAGCAGTTAAAACCGAACAAGTTATTGATAACCTCTCTAACACAAATGATTTAAGAACTTGGAGCGCCACTGGTAGAGCAAGTGATGTGGTTATTGCTAGTTTTGATAGCTTTGTAAATAAAGACAGTGGCATTATTTATAATGGTAACCATAATATTATTAAATCCACAACATTAATCAATACTTGGATTATTGGTAACACAACGGATGGAACAGCACGCTATCTTGTGCTTACTTTAACGGAAAAAAGTGGCGGTGGCATTGAATACCAAGAGAAATTTATACACAAATCTGGAGTCAGCGCAAGCGATATTACTTCACTAACAACAGCCACCTCAAATTTTTCAGGATGGGTAGATGGAGAAGATTTTTATAAGGTTTCAGGGCTTAATGTTAGTACTTTTGATATTGCCGATATCACTTCTCCTAATGGCACTATCACCAACTTAACGGTTGATAGCTCTAATACAGTCTATACTGCCACCTTTACCCCAGCAGCAGATACAAATATTGACACTAATATAATTAGCGTTGGTACTGATTGGACAAATGAGATAGGCAATGCGCCTGTAAGCTCTAAAAATTCCGACAACTACAAAGTGCAAACTGCGGACATTGTCCCGCCAGATGCAGTGGATTTAGACCCTATAGTTGGAGATAATCCAACCAGTTCAGTTGATGCGAGCAAAGTACAAATTGTAGCAGGTATTGCATTTGATGCTGATATTGCCACCCCAAGTGCAACAGATATTAAAGAAATTAAAGTTGTATTAGGTGGTGCTACTTTAGATGTTGTTAATGATAAGTTAGTTTTAGATGTTGATTTAGCGCTTGATAATAATCACACTAGTGATAATATTACGATAGGAGGTATTACTGGCATTGATTATAAATATACAAGTTCAAATAAAACTTTAGTTATCTCTAAAAATGATGTCAGTAATTTTTCTACTTCCCAGGTAGAGGCAATTGTTGAGGCAATTAAGCTTAAAAATACTCAGACAACGCCAATTGATGGCGTGCGTACAGCAACCATCAGTTATATTGATGAAGCCTCTAATGAGGGGACTTCCGCCATAGCAACTATTGATGTACGCACTAATATTAATATTGTTCCGACTATAGCTGTAAATGTTACTGGTGGCACTTCATTTTGGGTAGAAGCCACTGTTAATGAAGCGACTTTCTTGTCTAAAATAACTGATGGTATAAAATCAACTGGTAGTGGTTCAGAGGATATTGCCATTCAAGGAAATGCTGTTATTACATTTGGAACAAATGGAGGTTTTACATATGCATCTGGTAGTGTCGTAATAACTTCTAAGACACCAGATCATATTCCTGCTGTTTCATATCTAAGGGATGGAAACAGCAGTACTGCTGACGATTTTGATCAGGTTGTTTTAACATACTCTACAGACGCTTGGCATCATATTGACGAAGTAGAAATATTTGCAGTACCCATCTCTGATGAGACCGCACCAACAATTGCCATTACAAGTAATACGAGTGCGCTTAAAGTAGGTGAAGTTGCAATTATTACCTTTACTTTAAGTGAAGTATCTACTGACTTTATTCAAAACGATGTTATTGTAATAGGGGGTTCGTTGTCTAATTTTGCACTTAAAACTGGCGAGACTAGAGTTTATACAGCAACCTTTACACCAACAGCAAATAGCACCGTAGCAGGTGCCATATCAGTTGCAAATAATAAATTCAGCGATGCAGTGGGTAATAACAATATTGATGGTGCGGATACTAATAATTCAGTGTCGTTAGCCATTGACACCGAAGCCCCAACTGCTATCGTCAACACTATTAGCGAAATTGCTGGCACAGACTTTATTATTAATATCAATGATAAAGCCAATGGCTTTATCATTAAAGGCACCATTAATGGTGCATCAGATGGCGATAAAGTCGTCGTTACCTTTAACTCCAAAGATTATACATCAGTTGCATTTACCTCAAGTGGAACAGACTGGACAGTTGATGTGCCTGCAGATGATATGTCCTCAATTGCTGCTAATGGTAGTGTGGTCGCTAAATTGGTTGATGCAGCAGGTAACGCCTCTACAGCAAAAATACAGGATTTTACAGTTGACACCTTAGCCCCTGTTCTTGATAGTGCCACTGTTAATGACGATACCTTAATACTTACTTACAATGAAATCTTAGATGCAGTTTATGTGCCTAACATTAGCACCTTTACACTTAAAGTGGATGGAACTATAGTAACCAATGCCTTTACAGGCGATGCCGTGATTAATGCCACTGCTAAAACTGTTACCCTAACTTTAACAAGTGCTGTTGCCATTGGTGCCGTTGTGCTGATTAGCTATGACGACCCCACTATAGGCGATGACCATAACACCATTCAAGATGTAGCAGGTAATGACGCTGCAAGCATAAGCAACCAAAGTGTTACTAATAATACTGCCACACCAGAAGTTAATGCCACAGCCATCACTGCAACAAACGCTACTGACGCTACTAAGACTAGCATATTGAGTGTAGGTGATAAAATTATTATCACTGTTACTATGAGCGAAACAGTGATGGTCTCTACAAATGCTGGCACACCTACCTACACTATCAATATAGGTGGCGTGGACAGAGTTGCTACTTATGCTTCAGGCTCTTCTAGTAATACTTTAATATTTAGTTACACCGTGGCTGATGGTGATACCACCAACACAGCAACAACAGGTATAACGGCTACTACAAGTGCTTTAGCTCTAAACGGTGGCACCATAAAAGATGCTGTAGACAATGCCACAATATTAACTACACCAATAGTAATAGATAATGCAAACACAATAACAGTTGACGCTTTAGCACCAACCCTTGTGGAAGGTGCAGAAGTTTCTGGCTCATTATTTGGCAAAGCCATTACCATTACTGAAGATGGCGGTTATGAAGACCTAGTTGTTGACTTTGCCGCTACTAATACGATTAAAGCCACCTTTAACATAATTAGCACTAGTGCCAACAAGGTTACCGCTAGTAACTCAACAGTGAGCTATGATGGCACTGTAGTCGGCACCATAGCCAAAACCGTTACACCTACCTTTACAGATGCAGTAGATGTTATAGTTGATGGCACTAAATTAACCACAACTGGAACATCAGGCTGGAACAGTGGTATTTTCTCATTAGAGAGTTTTAGTGCCAATGGTTCTGTTTCCGCAACAGCAGAAAGCAATAGAGAGGCAGTAATGCTTGGTTTGTCATACACCAATGAAGATGCCAACTACGATAAAATAAACTACGCAATCTTTCTAACACAGACTAGCAACATTGATATTTATGAAATCGCTGGTGGAGCAACAATTAACACAAGAGTTGCTTTCAGGATAACAAGTTATAACGCTAACGACACCTTTAGTATAGAAAGAAATGACAACACCATTACTTATCTTAAAAATGGCACAGTGTTTTATACTTCACTAAACACCTCAACGGGTAATTTACACTTAGATACTTCGTTTAATACCACTAACTCAGAATTATTGAATGTGCAAATAAAAGGCAGTGATAATAACGCTGGCAACCTAGAAATCACCTTTAACAATAATGCCACACAAGATGCTGTTAATGCAATTACTAACGCTGTAACTTATACAGGTTCTGCACAAACTGTTACCCTAAGCGTTACTGATGAACAAGGCTTAAGCAACACCACTGCGAGCAACCTAACAGTAAACACTCCAGATACCTTAGCGTCAACACTAGATGCATCAACCGCACCAGTAGCTACTATTGAAGAAAATGGTGACAGGGCTACTGCGGTTATGGCGGACACCAAAGACCCAACCATAACCAATGTTGTCATTAGTGGCGAAAGTGATAACGAAGAGGCAAATTCCTTAAAGGCTGGTGATAAAATTATTGTAAAAGTATTTATGAGTGAAGAAGTTCATCTAACAATAAAAGACACTTTAAACCCAGAAACAACTTACACCATTAAGGTTGATGGCGTGGATAAAATTGCCACCTATACAAGCGGTTCTGATTCAAACATTCTGACCTTTGATTACACAGTTGAAAGTGGTGTTGACACAACAAATATTACATCATCCGTTAACGCCTTATCACTAGGTGCTGATACACTTAAAAATACTGCTAACCGTAATGCCAACCTAGCTATAGATGCTATGGTTTTCTCTCGCTATGTCTTATTACAACAAGAACTTACCGTAGCAAAAAAGCTTCATATTGGCGAAGTTGAAATCATGGTTGATGGGGTTAATGTTGCTCTAAATAAAACTGTAAATTTTGGAAATATAAGTCCGTACAATACTTGGTTACCCGCAGAGATTGTTGATGGTAAAAATGGAGATGGCGAAGGGTTGGCGACATCATTAAATTCTACAAATGGCTGGGTGCAAATTGACTTGGGTCAACTATATAATATTAATAGCATTAAGGTTAAATCCACTACTGGTGCAAATAACATTGCAAACAATCCAGATGCCACTAATGATTTAGTAATATTTACTTCAGAGACCAGCATGGAAACATCACCAAGTATTTCAGAACTTAGAAATCAGAGCAATGTTAATGAAATTGGCATAACCAGTGGGATAAATTATTTTAACCGTGAGCAAAAATTTTCAACATCTAACATTGTTGTTAAAGATATCATAATAGATAATACAATTCCAATCGCAACCATGGAAGAAACAGCAGCTTTAATATCAGCTGATATTGAGATTAAAAGTAATGAGACTGGCACTGCTTATTTATTTAAAGACACCCTTGATCTAACCAATCAGAGCCTAGATATATTTGATAATTATGTGTCTAATATCAATGCCAATACAGCCATTAAAACAGAAATTTCAGCCAACGCTCTTACAAAGATCTCAACCTCAGATTTAGAAGCAGGTCAATATCATCTTTATATTATTGATACCACAGGTAATATCTCAACTCAATCCACTAATGCTCTCACTTTAAAAGAGGGCAATATCTTATCGAATACCACAATAAGTAACTTAGTAGGTGGCAC
>NZ_CAHJWD020000255.1 GCF_903642095.1 Bathymodiolus brooksi thiotrophic gill symbiont
GTTGTTTTTTCAAAAGAGGGTGTTTCCATATTATATAATTATGGATTTTAATTATTTATTGTTCATTTAAAAAAAAGGGGGGGTCAAATTGGGGGAGTTATGGTGTTTAACGCCATGGCTATCTTGTTTTATCGGTGGAGTATACCGAGAAAACCACTGACCTGCCGCAAGTCTGACAAACTTTATCCGTAATGGTGTATCGAGCAATAAAGGTGTTTTAATTGCTGATATTTACATATGCACAACTGTGTATATAAATTTAAAGAACATCCCCCCGAGGGAACCCCGGGGTATAGAAATAGGACCTAGCTTCTCGGCTGAGGGGTACAACCCCCCCCAAAAAGAGTCAACTAGGTGTGTAACAACTCTGATCAAGAATGTAAAGGTCATATGACGTATTGCTCTCACTTGGCATCCGTTGTCTGTAAGCTTTTAGATTTTAATCTTCTCCTCTGAAACCACTTGGCAAATTGAAACCGAACATGGTATGAATGTTCATTGAATGGTTTCCTACAAAACTTGTGTTGTTTTTTCAAAAGAGGGTGTTTCCATATTATATAATTATGGATTTTAATTATTTATTGTTCATTTAAAAAAAAGCAGGGGTCAAATTGGGGGAGTTATGGTGTTTAATGCCACTTTTAGCAATATTTCAGTTATATCATGGCTATCTTGTTTTATTGGTGGAGTATACTGAGAAAACCGCCGACCTGCCACAAGTGTGACAAACTTTATCAATTATGTTGTATCGAGCAATAAAGGTATTTTAATTGCTGATACATGTGTTTACTTACATACAACTGTATATAAATTTAAAGAACACACCCCCAAGTATATAATCACAGAGTATAGAAATAAGACTTAGTTTCTCCACTGAGGGGTACAACTACCCTCCCCCCGAAAAGAGTCATCTAGTTGTGTGACACAAATCAGGTACACAACTCCGATGAAGGTTGTAATGGTCATGTGAGGTATTGCTGCAACTTGGGGTCTGTTGTCCTCTGTAAACTTTCACAATTAAACCTCTCTGAAACCACTGGGATAAATGGAACCAAACTTTTTTTGGAGTACTAATCGTAGAATTAAAAAATACATCAATGCTCTAAGAATAGACAGTGCCATCTCTGAATTAAGGATTTCATGGTATCATACCTAGTTCACTCAGATTAAAACCCAATATATCATTTGATTTTAATCTGACTGTAAAAAAAATTAAAAAAAAATTAAAAATAAATCTATGAGCTGATGAAATCCTTAATTCAGAGATGGCAATAAAGGTGTTTTAATTGCTGATACCGGTATTTACATATGCACAACTGTGTATATAAATTTAAAGAACATCCCCCGAGGGAACCCCAGGGTATAGAAATAGGACCTAGCTTCTCGGCTGAGGGGTACAACCCCCCCAAAAAAGAGTCAACTAGGTGTGTAACAACTCTGATCAAGAATGTAACGGTCATATGACGTATTGCTCTCACTTGGCATCCGTTGTCTGTAAGCTTTTAGATTTTAATCTTCTCCTCTGAAACCACTTGGCAAATTGAAACCGAACATGGTATGAATGTTCATTGAATGGTTTCCTACAAAACTTGTGTTGTTTTTTCAAAAGAGGGTGTTTCCATATTATATAATTATGGATTTTAATTATTTATTGTTCATTTAAAAAAAAT
>NZ_CAHJWD020000256.1 GCF_903642095.1 Bathymodiolus brooksi thiotrophic gill symbiont
CTGTTTAAAGCCTTGTTATTACAACATCTGGAAGCTATTAGCAATAGAGAGTTAGAAAGATTATTACAAGAAAATAACGCTACCAAAGGTAGCTTATGACCAACAAGCAAAGTTGGGTGTCAAGGGTAAAATAAATTTTGGTCTGGTTTTAAAAAGTATATGAGTGTGGATATGCTATCGGGATTGATAACAATATATACCCCTAAAAAGTTTGTTAATTATTAAAGGCGTAATTTAGAAAATTTATAGTGCCTTGTAGGCTTTATGGTGTTGGTATAATCCGAGGTTTGGTTTATTTATTGCTCCAATCTAGAAATAGAAAATGCAAATTTTGTGATAGCAAATTAGTATTGTATTGAGACCTTTAAATCAAGGTGTTAAAGAATTTTAGTGTGTCTTAGAATATGGTTTTTGAAAATAGGAGGTAGCGCAATGAGGCTTAACAAGATTTTATTATGATTATCATTAATATTGCCCAGCAAAATTTAAGTTTCAAAAACAATTCTTATTTAATTAGCAGTGCTAAAAATGGCGTTGGTGAGCAAGAAGGTTCATTTTGCACGCCGACAGGTAAGTTTAAAATTGCTGAAAAAATTGGCGATGGATTGCAGTTGGGTGCAGTGTTAGTGGGTAGAGTGCCGACGGGTGAAATCTACACTGCCGAATTGGGCAGACAATGCCCCGATAGAGATTGGATATTGACGCGCATTCTTTGGCTAGAAGGGCTTGAATTACATAATAAAAATACCCAAGCACGCTATATTTATATTCATGGCACGCCTGATGAGGCTTTGATGGGTGTGGTGGGGTCTAAAGGCTGTATTCGACTGCATAATAAAGATATGATCGTGCTATTTGATGCGGTTCAAGTGGGTGAAAAAGTGGTTATAATTAAGCAATGAATCAATTAACGCAATATTTACCAAAAAAAGCTCATAAGCGACTGCAAGGCAATCAAGGTGCAGTTTTGATTGATGTACGGACTGAGGCGGAAAATAAATTTGTCGGTAGGCCGTTAAATTGTATTTTCGTGCCTTGGGTAGATGAGCCTAATTGGTCGCCATGTCCTGAGGATTTTATTGCTGCTATTCAGCGTTTTGGTTGTCAACTAGATACAGAAATTATTTTAATTTGTCGCAGTGGTTATCGTTCTAGTGCTGCTGGGCAGTGTTTAATTGAACGAAATTTTAGCAATGTGGCACATATTGTGAGTGGATTTGAAGGCGACCTTGATGAAAATAATCAGCGTGGTAATATTAACGGTTGGCGTTATGATGGTATGCCTTGGAACCAATGTTAGATAGTATTAAATTATTTATTCATCCTAGAGTGGCAACTATGTTGTTTTTGGGTTTTTCGGCAGGAATACCTATTTTATTGATATTTTCTACTTTGGGCTTGTGGCTAAATGAAGCGGGTGTAATAAAATCAACCATTACTTATTTTTCATGGGCAGCACTTGGCTATTCGTTTAAATTTGTGTGGGCACCTTTGGTTGACCGCCTGCCTTTATTTTTCTTAACTAAAACACTGGGTCGTCGTCGCGCTTGGATGTTGGTGTCGCAATTGAGTATTATTGGCGCTATTTTGTTAATGTCATCTATTGACCCGAAAACTAACATTGATGGTTTAAATATAATGGCTTATGGGGCGGTATTATTAGGATTTTCTTCAGCAACGCAAGATATTGTGATTGATGCTTATCGTATTGAATCGGCAGACAAACAAATGCAATCAATGTTGTCTGCTACTTATGTTGCGGGTTATAGGATTGGTATGTTGGTGGCAGGTGCAGGCGGTTTGTTTATTGCCAGTTATTTGGGCTCTACAAAAGCACTATATAGTTACGAGGCATGGTCAGGTGCTTATATGGTAATGGCAGTCGTAATGTTGATTGGCGTAGCGACGACATTGGTTATTAGTGAACCACAGTCTAAGCATACAGAAACCCAATATACAACCCAAAATTATATGCAGTTTTTTTTGTTATTTTTATCTGTAGTCGCTACTTTTATCTTAATATTTATTGTTACAGCAGACTTAGTGAATACGGCTGGGCAAGCGTTGAGTGAAATTCTTAATAACAGCCATCTTGCTGGATTTATTGTAGGCATTCTGCGTATGGCATTCGCATTGTTGGGTGCTTATATTGTGGCTAAAGCAATGATAATGTTTAATATTGTTAATCAAGCCATGGTTGATAGCACTTACATCAATCCCATTAAAGATTTCTTTGAGCGTTACGGTATGAGTGTTGCGGTGCTACTATTGGCAGTCATTGGCTTGTATCGTATGAGTGATATTGTGTTGGGTGTTATTGCCAATATTTTTTATCAAGATATGGGGTTTAGCAAAGTTGAAATTGCAACTGTTTCCAAAACTTTTGGCTTATTTATGACTATTGCTGGTGGCTTCATTGGTGGTATGATGGCGTTGAGGGTAGGGGTGTTTAAGGTGTTATTTTTAGGGGCTTTATTATCGGCTTTAACTAATCTGTTGTTTATTGTATTGGTAAATGTGGGGCATAATATTACTTGGCTGTATATTACCATTAGTATGGACAACTTATCTGCAGGCCTTGCAAACACTGCATTTATTGCCTTCTTATCCAGTCTAACTAATGTAAAATTTACTGCTGTTCAATATGCTGTATTCTCATCCTTAATGACGCTTTTGCCTAAAATATTTGGCGGTTATTCGGGCACTTTGGTTGAGCAATTTGGTTACAGTAAATTTTTTGTTATTACCACATTGATTGGCATGCCGATTTTGTGGCTTGTTTATAAAACTAAATCTTATATTAAATGAAAAACTTAGGTCCAATTATGATGGATGTGTCAGGCTTGACACTGACTGAAATAGAGAAAATGCAATTGATTAAACCTAGTATTGGGGGCGTGATTTTGTTTACGCGCAATTTTGAATCCATTAGTCAAGTTACATCTTTAATCAAAGACATTCGTCAAGTTAATAAAAATTTACTTATTGCCACTGATCATGAGGGTGGTAGGGTGCAACGCTTTAAGCAAGGTTTTACTCATTTGCCAGCCATGGCAAAATTGGGTAAATTGTATGATCAGAACCCTCAGCAGGCAATTAAAAAGGCCTTCTCTTGTGGCTTTGTTTTGGCGTATGAGTTGTTAGCCATTGGTGTGGATTTTTCTTTTGCCCCTGTGCTTGATTTAGACCATGGTAATTCTTCTGTGATTGGCGACAGAGCGTTTCATTCTAACCCTATTGTGGTGGTTGAATTGGCAGGTTCTCTAATTCAAGGTATGCACAAAGCAGGAATGAAATGTGTCGGCAAACACTTTCCTGGACATGGTTTTGTGGTGGCAGATTCGCACCTAGATTTGCCAATAGACAACCGTTCAATGGATGGTTTATTACAAGATATAACCCCTTTTAAAAACTTAATGAATCGCGGACTTGATGCACTTATGCCTGCCCATGTTGTTTATCCTCAAGTGGATGACAAGCCCGCAGGGTTTTCTGCCAAGTGGATTAAAGACATTCTACAAGGTCAGCTCAAGTTTAAAGGCGTTATTTTTAGCGATGATTTATCGATGCAAGGTGCGCATTTTATCGAAGATATTACCGATAGAGTGAGTGCATCATTAGACAGTGGCTGTGATATGGCACTTATTTGTAATCACCCAGAACTGGTTGCACAAATTATTGACAAAGATTGGGGTGTGAATGAAAAATTACAATTAATGCAAGGTTTTTGTAGGTTTAAATCCGATAAAATTAGCCATCAACACCATTTAGTAACTATCCGAGATTTATTATGAGTAACAATACACAAAATTTTGAAATAAGACTGCTTAATGCTGTCAAAAAAACCCTTATTTCTGTCGCAAAAGACACCATGACCAAACCGGGATTACGCCACCCATTGACGCAAGATACTCAAAAAATGATTACCGACTGTTTAGACATTGTGGTCTCCAGACAAGTTGCCATTGAAAAAGAAACAGGCACACACACCAAAATGAAGCCTGTTTACACCGATGAGCAAACTGTGCAAAGCTTTTCTGTTGATGATTTGAAAAAGACCCTAAACTAATCTTTGCGTATTTTAGTAAATTAGCGACTATGAATAATCATCAAGAATCCACTCTTCACCAATTTGGCAATTTTTTAAACCCCACCTTGACCTTGCTAAAACAAGGTTTAAAGAAATCACCAAGTAGGCAAAAATTGAATTTTGTTAATCACCCATATTTACGCAAAAGTCTCAATAAGCAATCAAAATGATTTGGTTAGCAGCAATTATTGGCTACGCAATAAATGGATATTTTGGTGCATTGATTGGTTTTTTGATAGTCGGGGTATTAGGTTTTGCTATGCGTTCATTTGCTGCTAGCAATAACAATCATATTACTGATTTATTCCTTAATTCTTTGTTTTCAATGCTTGCAAAAATTGCAAAAGCAGATGGTGTCATTACAAAAGAAGAGATTGATGCAGTTACACAGTTTATGAATCATGTAAAGTTGAGTGGTGCAGATAAGAAAACTGCCATTAACGCCTTTAGAAGTGCATCATTAAGCGAGCATTCAATTTACGAATACGCCAGTCAATATAGAAAAGTAGCCAGCGAAGAAATGAGAGGTGTGGTCTATGCCGTGCTTTGGGATGTTGCTTATTCCGATGGTATTCTGCATAAAAAAGAAGACGAAATCCTAAGAAAAATACCTGAATATTTAGGGCTAAACAGTGGCACTTACCATCAATATAAAGACAGAACTCATCATCAAAATGATTGGAATGAAAATGCCATAAATAATGCTTACGAGATACTTGAATGCAGCAAAGAGAGTAGCGATAAAGAGATTAAAAAAAGTTATAAGCGCACCATAGCCAAACATCATCCCGATAAAATACACTCTCAAGGACTACCTAAAGAATTTATGGATTATGCCAATGAGCAATCAAAAAGCATCAACAAAGCGTATGACCTTATTAAGAAAAATAGGCGTAATAAAGTTGACTAATTTAACTTATAAACTTTGCTTAGCAATACATAGCATCACTTTTTAAAACAATGTATCTATTTGATTGTAATAATTCTTGACGGTCTCGGTCTCCTGCCCATCAAAAAAGCATACACGCCTGCTAAAGAGAGGTTAATACATTGCCCTTGAAATATATCTGTAACTTTTATTATTTTATTGAATTTCATAATTTTTTCAATATTAAAAGTTGCCTAATACTTGAACTCAGTTAACAATAATATAGAGCGAAGCAGTATTATTACTTATTGGATAGTGTCATTTATCCATTTCCACAGGCACCTTTAGGATTGGGATTGGGATCATTTTTCCAGCCTCGCCTATAATAATAGTCGTCTTTTATAGAATAAAGCCGAATTTTCCGCACATTTCTCACTTTATATTTTTGAATCAAATTTTCTAAGAGTGACGACCCTCCTCCTTTAATATTCGTTGTTTGACCGGGTACTAACCCCTCAGGTTTTGCAGCAAGTGTAATAATTTCAGGCGTTTCCACTTCTGAAGTTTCCGAATAAGACACAGCTTCTATTCTGCCTTTGTAAGTAGCAACATTAACTTCTCTTTTAGGGATGATGCCATTTCTACCACTTGAATCAAATTCAACCTCTAACTCCATCATAGTTGAAAGATCTGTAGATTCATAGGAATCAGTGCCTTCCTGATAGATTTCTGCCCCCCATTCTCTTAAAGTAGGCACGACATCTTGTCTATATAATATCATATCGGCTTCTGATCTTATACTATAAGTTTTAAATTGAAAATCATTCTCTATGTCAAATACTTTAATTGATTTACCTGTATTTGGATCTCTTTCAAAGAGGTAAGGGCGAAAATCATTGGTTACAGGATGATAATCGTTAAGAGTGAGGTACATATGGGTATCGGCATAAAGCGAGCCACTATAAAATATGGCTACTAGTAACCAAGTTTTTAAAAAACCAAAAAAGATATTTCTAAATTTCATTTGTATACCTCCAAAAATTCTTAACACGATCTTAAGAATATAAAAAATTGTAAATTCTCTGAACTACTTAGTTAATATAGCCATATTCAAATAAAGATACCATAAAATAACTTTGTATAAAGATAAATGCTTGGTTAGTATTGTTACTTATTGGATAGTGCCATTTATCCACTTCCACAGGCACCCTCAGAATCGGTTTCATCTTCCCAGCCTCGTTTAGAATAATAGTCGTCTTTTGAAGAATAAAGCCGAATTTTCTGCACATTTTTCGCTTTATAATCTTGAATCAACTGCTCTAAGAGTGATGATCCCCCACCTTTGATATTCGTTGTTTGACCTGGGACTAACCCCTCAGGTTTTGCAATAAGTGTAATAATTTCAGGCGTTTCCATTTCTGAACTGTCCGAATAAGATATAGCCTCTATCTCGCCTTTGTAAGTGGCAATATGAATTTCTCTTGTAGAAGGGATACCACCTTCACCTTTTAAATTAAGATTAACCTCTGACTCCGTTACTTTTGCTAGATCTGAAGATGCATGAGAATCAGTGCTAGGCTGATAGTTCCCTATTCCTGCCCCCCAATCTTGTAAAACAGGTAGAACACGCATTTCATAGAGTATCATATCGATGTCTGAATCTAAACTATAAGTTTCAAATTGAAAACTATTCTCTGTGTCAAATACTTGAACTAATTTACCTGTATTTAAATCTCTTTCAAAGAGGTAAGGGCGAAAATTATTGGTTGTAGGATGATAGTCATTAAGATTAAGGTGCATATAGCCAGCATAAAGCGAGCCACTATAAAATATAGCTACCAGTAACCAAGTTTTTAAAAAACCAAAAAAGATACTTCTAAATTTCATTTGTATACCTCTAAAAATTCCTAACACGATCTTAAGAATATAAAAAATTGTAAATTCTCTAAGCTACTTAATTAATGTAGTAGCCACATTTAAATAAAGATGCCATAAAAGAATTTTCCATAAAGATGAATACTTAGTTAGTATTATTATTTATTGGGTAATGTTATCTATCCACTTCCACAGGCACCCTCAGGTTCAGGTTCATCTTTCCAGCCTCGTTTAGAATAATAGTCGTCTTGTGCAGAATAAAGCCGAATTTTCCGCACATTTCTCGCTTTATATCTTTGAATCAAACGCTCTAAGAGTGACGAACCCCCGCCTTTAACGGTCGTTGTTTGACCGGGCATTAACCCCTCAGGTTTTGCAATAAGTGTAATAATTTCAGGCACCTCTACCTCTGAACTTTCCGAATAAGACATAGCCTCTATCTCGCCTTTGTAAGTAGCAATATGAACTTCTCTTGTAAGAACGGTAGCATCTTCACTTCCTGAATCAATAGCAACATTTAGCTTCATCAATCTTGTTAGTTGTGCAGATGCATGGGAATCAGTGCCAGGTTGATAGTATTCTATCTCCGATCCCCAATCATTTAAAACAGGTAAAACACGCTCTTTATATAATGCCATATCGGCTTCTGATCCCACAGTGT
>NZ_CAHJWD020000257.1 GCF_903642095.1 Bathymodiolus brooksi thiotrophic gill symbiont
AGGAGAACAACAATCATTTCTGAGAGAGGAGAACAACAATCATGTCTGAGAGAGGAGAACAACAATCATGTCTGAGAGAGGAGAACAACAATCATGTCTGAGAGAGGAGAACAACAATCATGTCTGAGAGAGGAGAACAACAATCATGTCTGAGAGAGGAGAACAACAATCATGTCTGAGAAAGGAGAACAACAATCATGTCTGAAAGAGGAGAACAGCAATTCATTTCTGAGAGAGGAGAACAACAATCATGTCTGAAAGAGGAGAACAACAATCATTTCTGAAAGAGGAGAACAACAATCATGTCAGAGAGGAGAACAACAATCATGTCTGAGAGAGGAGAACAACAATCATGTCTGAGAGAGGAGATCAACAATCATGTCTGAGAGAGGAGAACAACAATCATGTCTGAGAGAGGAGAACAACAATCATTTCTGAGAGAGGAGAACAACAATCATGTCAGAGAGAGGAGAACAACAATCGTGTCTGAGAGAGGAGAACAACAATCATGTCTGAGAGAGGAGAACAACAAGCACTTCTGAGAGAGGAGAACAACGATAATGTCTGAGAGAGAACAGCAATCGTGTCTGAGAGAGAACAACAATCATTTCTGAGAGAGGAGAACAACAATCATGTCTGAGAGAGGAGAACAACAATCATGTCTGAGAGAGGAGAACAACAATCATGTCTGAGAGAGGAGAACAACAATCATGTCTGAGAGAGCAGAACAACAATCATTTCTGAGAGAGGAGAACAACAATCATTTCTGAGAGAGGAGAACAACAATCATGTCTGAGAGAGGAGAACAACAATCATGTCTGAGAGAGGAGAACAACAATCATGTTTGAGAGAGGAGAACACAATCATGTCTGAGAGAGGAGAC
>NZ_CAHJWD020000258.1 GCF_903642095.1 Bathymodiolus brooksi thiotrophic gill symbiont
AATACCATAACTTGTTTTTGTGTTTTTACTTGCATAATTACCTCTCTTAATTTTGATTCTTTCTTACTCCCCTTACCTTGTCTAGTTTAAAAAATAAAGTAACAAGCACGATTATACAATAGAATATTTGTAACATTTTCATGAAAAAATAATTATCTCCATTCCCAAACAAGCACTTAAAATAAAGCAAAAAGCTCTATATTTAAGTCATTTTGGACGCTAATTTTTCAAAGTCAATATACCGAATTTTTACCCCTTGGCTAGCGGGGTAAAATGGTAACCAAGATCAATAATAAAATGATTATCTAAACCATCATAAAGCTTTGATTTGTTCATAATTGTGCCAAAATTACAAACTTAAACTTTAAGAAGACTTTACACATCAATACTTATCAAAACAAGAGCCAAAGCAACTGGTTTTATTTCTTTTTTACAAAACAACCCCGACATCTTGCTGAACCCAAAGCGCAGCATTAGCATCAGTGTTGGCACCACTATGAGTATAAACATCATAGGTAATACTGCCTTCAGTCTCGGCATTTGATATCTTAGCAAACCCTGAGGCATTCACAGAGTCGCCACTATTGCCTAATACTTTGAGAATATTGGTGCTGGTAGAGGCCTTAAACACATCATTTAGATTGAGTATTAGAGTGTTGTTACCCGAACCAGTAATGTCTATTTTCTCAATATCCTGAATACGAGCATTGCTGATGTTGGTTAAATCTAGGGTTAAGCCACTGCCATCTAGTTCTAGCGTGTCAATGTTACCACCACCATCCACACGAGCACGGTTGCCTGTGCCTGTTTGTGCTAATACAGCGATATTGCTGGCATTAATGGTAATAGTATCGTTACCTGCACCTGCGTTGAGAACATCCATACCGCCGTTACCTATTAGCGTGTCATCGCCTGCACCAGCAACGAATATTTCATCATTGCTGTTGCCTGTGAGGATATTGGCATTTTTATCGCCGAGATGATCAATGGCGTATTTTAAGTCGCCATTAAGTTGGGTCAAATTAATGGCATTGGTGTCGGTTTTGCCAAAGATGACATAGGATTTTCCTGTTTCTGCTGTGTTTTGCTCGACTCCAAGAGCGCCAACAATCAAATCATCCAAGCCATCACCGTTGACATCGCCTGCAGTGGAGACGGTGATTTTTCTGAAAGTCACATTCTCACTATTAATGACAAACCCCCCTGTGCCACTGGCAATAGCAGATAGGTCAATTGTTGTGTTGTCTTTTTTACCGAAGATGACATAGAGTTTTCCTGCTCTGAATTCTCCTGTTGTGGATCTACCTCGAGCACCAACAATCAAATCATTCAAGCCATCGCCGTTGACATCGCCTGCGGTGGAGACTGAGTTGCCACTAATATCATTCACATCCTCACCGTTAATAACAAACCCTCCTGTGCCACTGGCAATAGCAGATAGGTTGATTGCTGTGCTGTCGGTTTTACCGAAGATAACATAAGATTTACCTGCGTCTGATTTACCGTTTGGGTTGGCTTGATAAGCACCAACAATCAAATCATCCAAGCCATCGCCGTTAATATCACCTGCACTGGAAACTGAGATGCCACTAATATCATTCACATTCTCACCGTTAATAACAAAGCCTCCTGTGCCACTACCACTGGCAATAGCAGAGAGGTCAATTGCTGTGCTGTCTTTTTTGCCGAAGATAACATAGGATTTACCTGCGTCTGATTTACCGCTTACATCGGCACGAAAAGCACCAACAATCAAATCATCCAAGCCATCGCCGTTGACATCACCTGCGGTGGAGAGTGAGACGCTACTCTGATCATTCGCATTCTCGCCGTTAATAACAAATCCCCCTGTGCCACTGGCAATAGCAGATAAGTTGATTGTTGTGCTGTCAATTTTACCGAAGATGACATAGGACTTTCCTGCTCTTGATTTAGCTTGAGTAGAACCAACAATCAAATCATCCAAGCCATCGCCGTTAATATCGCCTGCGGTGGAGACTGGAAAGCCACTCCAGTCATGCGCATTCTCACCATTAATAACAAACCCCCCTGTGCCACTGGCAATAGCAGAGAGTTCAATTGCTGTGCTGTCTTTTTTACCAAAGATGACATAGGACTTGCCTGCATTTTCTTTACCGCTTGGATTGGCTCCATAAGCACCAACAATCAAATCATCCAAGCCATCACCGTTGACATCGCCTGCGTTGGAGACTGAATCGCCACTGTCATTATTCGCATGCTCACCATTAATAACAAACCCCCCTGTGCCACTGGCAATAGCAGATAAGTTGATTGTTGTGCTGTCAATTTTACCGAAGATGACATAGGATTTGCCTGAGTCTGTTTTACCATTTGAATCGGCTTTATGAGCACCAACAATCAAATCATCCAAGCCATCACCGTTGACATCGCCTGCGGTGGAGGCTATGCCACCAGCATCACCTATATTCTCACCGTTGATAGCAAAGCCTTGTGCTAAGGTTTTTACTGATACAGTAATGGATCGCTCTGTCTCATTGCCTGCAACATCAGTAGCAACAATAGTAACTGTGTCGCTATGCCCTAATGTTTGTATTGCTTTGTAAGTTAGTATTCCAGTGTCAGTAGTAATCGAAAATTTATCGGCATTTGTCCCTTTTATGTGATAAGTAATATCTTCATCTACGGTGCCACCACCACTAAGGTTGGTTGCTTGAGCATCATAAACAGTAGTTGTAATAGGGGCGTTAACATTAACATTAACTGCAGTAGATTGCCGTTCAAATATTGGGCCTGTGTTATCTACAACAATACGCAAAGTATTTTTACTTATATCTGAGACATTGCCAACTGCATCGGTTTGCCTAACCTGAATGGCATTAGCCGCATAAGTAGCATTATCAGCTAGCGTAAAATTATTGCCTGTGCCGTCAACAAAGCCATTATCACCACTAATAGAATACTGCCAAGTTGCACCCACTTCTAAATTATTAACAGTAATCACGCCATTATTAGTAATATTATCGTTATCTAATCCTGTATCTACAAAGTCAAATGTTGGTTGAGCTGGTTTGACTATGTCAACCGCTGTTGTTATCGAATTTAAACCCGTAACATTGACACCATTTCTATCACCAGAAAGGTTAACGGTAACCGTGTAATCACCTTGGGTAAGTTTTGAAGTCCAAGTGTTATCATTGGCTAAAGTCCAAGTGTTATCACTATCAACACTTGGAATATTGTTACTAATTGTATGAATAGCAGTGCCACCTTGTGTAAAGACAATACTACTAATATTTATTGAAGTTACTGTGCCAATGATTGCCACTGTGCCACTTAAAGTAGTTGCTGCCATCTCATTAGCATTGATTTTATTATCATCACCAATATTATTCCAAGCAATTGAAGTAGAAAAACTAAACTCTTTTACCGATACAGTAATAAGTTGCTCTGTCTCATTGCCTGCAGTATCAGTGGCAACAATAGTAACTTTGTGATCACTTATTTGAGTTTGTTTGTCCCTATACTTTAATTCACCAGTAGTGCTGTTAATCGTAAATTTTTCTTTTTGAAAGCCGCTTTTTAAAGTGTAAGTAACTGTATCATCATCTGTTTCTGCCGTATATATTGTTTCTGATGCATTAGCATCTTTTTCAACATTAACAGTAGTTGAGCTAGTAAACACAGATTTTTCGGTATCTATGGTAATATCTGAAGCTTCGTTAATTTTAGTTATACCTAAAGTATTGCCATCTGCATCAAGTTTCTTAATTTGAATGGTATCAGCAGCATAAGTGCCATCGTCCAGTGTAAAACTCCCGCCTGTGCTAGAAGACTTAAAGGTAGCACCACTATCAGTGGAATACTTCCAAGTTTCGCCTTCTTTTAAGCCATCAATAGTAATCGTATTATCGTTGGTGATGTTATCGTTTTTTGATAAGCCTGTATCTTTAAGGGAAAAACTTAGTTTATCGTTATCATCATCGCCATTACCACCACCACTACTACTACCAGCAACCACAACAGCTGCAACCACAACAGCAGCTACGATTTCTATATTTGAAGTAACAACATCAAGAAAACTTTGATCATCCGTGCTTACCGCACTAGATTCTGTAGAAACAATAGACTGCTCACCATAAAAATACACAATTTGCGTGCCATCTTCTAAAG
>NZ_CAHJWD020000259.1 GCF_903642095.1 Bathymodiolus brooksi thiotrophic gill symbiont
TGTAGGGCGAACGAACCCGGGTAAATAATTATAATTTATACATTTATTTCTTTAAAGGCAAATTTGGATTAAAATTAATTAGTAAAATTTAAGTTTTATTTTGTTTATGGCGAATGGGTCATAAATCCGTAAATCCCGTTTTTTTCTTTCTTGAAAATTGGCAGTCTGCGGAGTCCTGATATAGGTGAAATAATATTTTATTGGTGTATTCTACGTTTTTTTTTACAGTTTACCTGTCAAAACATCACCCATCTCAGCATGTCGTCGCATCGTGCATTCATGATATACAAATACACCTATCACAGGTGTGAAAAAAAAACGTTGCTCAAGACTCCTTTTACTAAGACTTATAAACATAGATAACTATTTTGCGTTTTCGATTTTCAAGCCGTCTTCCAATTTATTTGTACTTAAAAAATAAATTTATAACTGACCCAAGCTAAATAAATGAAATGTGACTTAATGTGTTAATTATATAAATCCTTGCCTTCTATAAATTTTAATTTCTTATCTAATTCTTATTCTTATTATGTAACAATATGGTCAGGTTGTTATTTTCATTGAATGACATCTCAAAATAGATGGCTTCACAGTAGGAGCTCTTCCTGTATATTGGTTACATCCTGTATATTACAACTGACAGCCAATGCAGGACAAACAATTTTAATCAGCCATCATTATCATAAAATACTTTATTTTGATGATGACACCTAATTCCCATCACCTAATCCAAATTAGTATAGTAGAGGAGTACCGTATTTTTCGGACAATAAATTTTGTTTACAGTATACCTTTATTTTGCTGTAGGTTTATTTCTGAATAAGAACACTCGTATCATCGATGTTCTTGGTGTTATTTTTTTTTAAATAAAGCAATAAAATTTATGTATACTAACAGGGGGTGCAATTCTGGGGAAAACATATTCAACATCCGAAAAAAATCAATATTCAATGATTGAAGTGTTAGCGAAAATCAGTTCAATATTGTATTTAATAATAAAATATATACTATAAAAAATGTATCTTGTTGAAAAAAATCACAGGGTGGATCGATTTACAATATAAAATTATTATCACAAAATATCTAAATATAGCTATAGCTTT
>NZ_CAHJWD020000260.1 GCF_903642095.1 Bathymodiolus brooksi thiotrophic gill symbiont
CTGATAGTAAACACGGGGAACAAAATAAAGATTACGCATCTGGTGATTCAGTAAAGCCCCTATTTTTAGTCGATCAAGACGTGTTTGGTTCCACCAAACCCGATAGAACTCACTGGCTCACCAACGTAGAGATATATAAAGCGGTAGGCTCCAAAGTCCCAGCCGAATGCATAAAGGGGATACAGCGTATTAGAGATATGTGGAGGATTTATATGGACAATACAGAGGATAGAATTACTCTAATTGTGGAAGGTTTAAATCTACGTGGCAGGAGGGTACCCCTTCACACACAAAATCCTCGGAATCCTCAAAGATTTCGACCTGATACCATCCGCATTAAAGTCAAAAATATCCCTCTTTCCGCTGATGACGGCCAAATTCACCGTACTTTGACTCTAGAAGGCTGCAATATTGAAGGTATCTTTAGGGAAAAACTTAGAGTGGATGGGAGATTAACTAACTGTGATACAGGTGACAGACTAGTCATCAGTAAACCACTCCCACACCCACTTCCAAGGAGTCTTCAAATAGGCAAGTACTGGGGGAGGATATTCCATCCTGGTCAAGTAGAAACCGACAATCAAAGCAGGGAGAATAATAAAAACTGTCACAAATGTCTCAAGCCAGGACACTTCATGTATCAGTGCACAAGTGATTGGGTGTGTAGGTCATGCAATCAGCAAGGTCATAAAATGGTTGACTGTCCTCATGATCTTGTTTTCCCTGATCCAAACATAAGTGTACATGATGGTGTTGAGGAGGAAAATCTGACTGAGCATGATGAGGATGATGATGCAAGTCAAGCTGAGGATTCTCAACCCCACAACAGAGCTGTAAAATCAATTACAACAGACAAGGAAGACAAAGACATAGAAGCAAAAGGAAATAAAAAAGTGAAAATCATTGAAACTGATAAATCAGAAAATAAACAAGTTAAAGCTGGTCAAAAAACTATGGACAATTTCATGAAAACTTCAAACAGGCCTAGTGCAATTCAAAGGACTCCACCAACTCCTACTGAGAAATTACATGATCAACAAGGAAGCAGTAAAGGTCGAAAGAAGTTAAAACCAAGCAACAGGAAAACTTAATCATCATTTAGTGTGCTATTTGAAATAAGTTTCTTTTTATCTTAAATTAAAATTTAAAAAAATTTACAAAACTACTAATGTTATTTAAGCTCCAACAAAGAGTAAAAATGTTGTATATCATTAAAAACCTAATTGAGGGTTATATGATGTTTAATGAAGATATAAGAAGTAAAAAATCATTACAACATAAGAAGTATACTATTAATAGATGTACATCAATTATAAAGTTTATCACGAT
>NZ_CAHJWD020000261.1 GCF_903642095.1 Bathymodiolus brooksi thiotrophic gill symbiont
CTAATAATGCGTATATTGTTTGTCTGCCCATCTTTAGCCTTTCATCAAGGTTGATTTTGTTATTTTCTTGATACGTTATTCCTAGATGTTTCAATTTTTGGACTCTTTTTATTTCTTGTCCTTCCAAGGTGTACTCCGAGCTTACGTTGTTATTTTTCTTCGCCATACGGATGACTTCAGTTTTTCCAGGATTTAGTTTTACAAGATCTCGTCTTGTGTTGTACTGTACAACATCAATCATGGCTTGCATTTCAGTACTTGGTCCAAGCAGAACAATATCATCTGCACATGCTGGGGAGGCAACACCTATGTCTCCAAATTTTGCCCCTAGTGTGCTTATAGTCAGGCTATTGAGAATAGTGTTATTATATCTTTTGTATAAGAGGGTCGACAGTTTCGCACCTTGCCGAATTCCTTGTGCTATGTTAATATTATCCGTTAGATGATTGTCCCATTTAACTTTGAATGTCATTCCTTTATACATGTTGTTCATTAGAGACCACATATCTCCTTCCACACCATCCTGGTAAAGTTTGTTAAACATGATGTCGTGGTTGACTGTATCAAAAGCTTTTTCGGCATCCAGAGTAAGTACTTCCAGCTCCATATTAAGTTTCCTATAAAGAGCTATTGTTTCTGCTGTTATGAATGCTGTGAATTTGCTGGATGCTTTTTCGGTGAAGCCTCTCTGTAGTGGATTTTGGGTTTTCTTCAGTTGTTCTTCAAGTCTATCTTTCATTATTGATTCTAATATTTTGGAGAATGTATTAGTTACTACAATTCCTCTATAATTTCCAGGTATATTTTTATCCTTTCCCTTTTTCAGGATGGGAGTTAGTATTCCACTTTTCATGCTATCTGGAATGTCCAAATCTTGAAAAATCTGATTTATAATTTCACAAAGGAGCGGAGCCAATTCTTCCTTTGCATTTCGGAAGTGTTCAGCTTGTATTCCATTTTCGTCTGCTGATTTACCAGTGTTAAGCTTTCCTACTGCATTCATAACTTCTTTACAGGTGGTTGGTGTTATTGGTATTTTTGTATTGGTGGAAGTTGATATAATGTAGTTTTGAAGTTTGCATAGATTTTGCCGTTCAACATCGAAGGAGTCATTCATACTGGGTGTTGCAAGCTTTTCGAAGTGGATCTTCCATCCATCCATTAATTCATCTTCTGTATATTTGGTGCCATCTAGAATCAGTATATCGGTGTTTATATTTGAATTGGACCTTTGCATTCGAATCAGCTTGTGAAAAGTTTTTGAGTCGTTTTCAGAGGCCTGCATTATATCGGAGATCATATTATCCTTTTTTGATGCATGAGCTTGCCTTTGTAGCTGTCGTAATTCTCTTTTCCTTCTGACCATCTCCTTCTTTTCTGAGTCTGAATTTGAATTTGTTTTCTTACTATTTTTCCATTGCCAATTTGCTCTTTTTGCTTCTTTTGATTTTTGACTAATTTTACTATTCCATATTCCTTTACCACATGTTTTTAGTGTCTTTAGGCGCCTGTATTTTGGTATTGACTTCCTTCCTGCC
>NZ_CAHJWD020000262.1 GCF_903642095.1 Bathymodiolus brooksi thiotrophic gill symbiont
GTTTTAATCACACTTTACACCTCCAATAGAGACAGGCTTTGATGTTTTAATCACATTTTACACCTCCAATACAGGGTTTGAAGCTAAGGAAATATTTTAGGGGCCAAGTGGGCCCCCACCAAATTAATTTTGGTAGCCCACACAATTTGCTAGGGGCCCATAGCGCGCCTGCCACCTCGCTTGCGGGGTGCCCTACGGCAGGGGGTCCGGAAGCCCTGGGATAAATGGTGTAAAATCCTGCATTCTGGCCATTTCCTGGCAGCAAAATTGGCCATTCAGAAACTATAATTTAATACAGAAGATAAAAAAATTCCAAAACATTTTCCTCAAAATAAACTTATTTTACATGCACCAATACACTATGACTTCAGAAATTTATAGTTGAAATCAAATTTCGGGGCGATTTAGAGCTTGACATATGGTGTGGATGTTTGTAGCTTGTACATCCTGTAGTAAATGAATTTTCATTTTTTTTGTTCTTTGCAATATGAACAAACCATCCGGTTTCAGTATCAACTAACCATGGACGGTTTTGTTTCCATTCGGGCTTTAAAAATTGTCTAGAGCGTTTGGACTTTTCGTAATCTCTAAAATATTGTGTTCTCTGTTCATTTTGCCTTTTAAGAGGCCCAGAGTTCCCCAAAAAGAACTGACTTAAATCGGCTTGGCGAAACATTTCGCCAACCGGATATTTTGAACGAACATATAAAATTAAAAATCAAAATCGGAAAAAGCGTACTATAAAATTCCGTAATATGACTCAACAGAAAACGGCATGGTTTGTGCAATATAAAGACAACAGAGAAATCATCGTTGTTAAAAGAATTATTTGTTACCTAAATCCCTTTACAACAACAACTAAATTCTTTATTTCAATCCTTAAATGACGCAAAATTAATGCAAAAATTGATACGGAGGTGTTAAATAGAACAGCCGTAAATCTCCTTAACTGGAGATAAGATTCGCATACATCAAAATAAGCTGGTTCCCGGGCTACTACACTTCGTTACTTAGTTCATAAAGCGAAGCGTAATATAAGCGAATATCAGTTTAATATCAAAACAAAACATCGGGGCTTAAAATCGATCGATGGAAATGTCAAAATTTTTCGGATTTCGATCTTGGTGAATAGGAATTATTACATATAGATTTACACTATTTTATTTTTTCTAATTTTCACTCGCCAAGTGGACGACTGAGATGAGATTTTTAAGGGCCCACACTGAAATTTACTCGCAAATGGCGAGTGGGCGACCGCTAATTTCAAACCCTGCAATAGAGACAGGCTTTGATGTTTTAATCACACTTTAC